>JBATTX010000112.1:0-2158 GCA_049670825.1 Arcobacteraceae bacterium
TACCATTTGATTCAAAAATTTCAGAAACTAATCTAATTGTGTCAGTGTAATCTTTGTCTATTGATGATTCTAAAGCTCTTTTTGCAAGATTTCCATGTCCTAATTCTCTTCTACTTACACCAAAAATTGGTTTTGCTTCACCAACACTAAATCCTGGGAAATTATAGTGAACCATAAATGATTCATTTTCAGTACCTTTTGAAGTTAATGATTCATACATTTGAGCATCTTTATTATTTCCTAAAGTTGCAACTACTAAAGCTTGCGTTTCACCACGAGTAAATAAACAACTACTATGTGCAGAAGGTAAAATATTTGTTTCTATTGTAATAGGTCTAACATCTTTAGGTCCTCTTCCATCTGCTCTTAGTTTATCATTGATAATCATATCTCTCACAATTGTTTTTTTAACAATCTCAACAGCTTCTCTAATATCTTTTAATTCAATCTCATTTTCAGTTATATATTCATCTTCAGCAATAAGTTTGGCAATATCTTTTAATCCACTATATCTTTCTTTTTTTGCCATAACTTTTATAGCATCTTGAATATTTGATGTATAATTTTGTTCTACATATTCAATTAAAGATGATTCAATTGTTGAAGCTAAAAGTTCAACATTTTCCACTTTTTGTTTTGCAAATTCAAAACTTTTTTCATAAGTTGTATTTGTATCTTCAATATTTTTAGCAGCCATTGCAATTGCATCAACTAACTCATCTTCACTAATATCGTTAATATTATGTATTTTACTAAAACTTTCAATATCAACCTCAATCATATCTGATGTAGAGATAGCTTTCATCTCAATCATTAATAGTTCACTTGAAGTTCCTGCAATAAAAAGATCTAATGTCGAATTATTCATATCTGTTAGTGTTGGGTTAACAACTAATTTATCATCAATTTTACCAATTCTTGTTGCACAAACAGATTTATTAACAGGAATATTAGAAGTATATAACGCTGCACTTGCAGCATTTAAAGCTAAAACTTGTAAATCAGCATCTAAATCTACACTTAATACCATAACAGTAATTGTTGTTGGGTATACATATCCTTTTGGAAATAATGGTCTTAAACTTCTATCAATAACTCTTGAAGTTAAAGTTTCAAAATCATTTGGTTTACCTTCTCTTTTGATAAATCCACCTGCAAATTTAGCTGCAGCATAAGTTTTTTCAATATATTGAACAGTAAGTGGTGTAAAATCTTCACTTACAGGATTATCAAATTCTGATACAACTGTTGCCATTAACACAGTATTTCCTACAGTTAATAAAACAGATCCATTACTTTGTTTTGCAACTTTGTCAAAAGCAAAAACCTCTTTTATATTATTTATTTCTAATTCACATGTTGTTGACATTATTTTCCTTTTTATAATTATATTTTAATTTTTCCATATCTTCTAGTTCAATCTCTTCTAAAGTCTGATAATAAAAATCTATTGAAACAAAATGGGCTGGTGCCTTTACATAATAAAGATCATCTGCAATTGTTTCAATATCATGTATTGTAACCTCTGGAAGTACTGGAACTGCAACAAAAATTGATTTTGCTTTTTCATTGATTACAGATTTTATACATGCCATCATTGTTAATCCAGTATTTAAACCTTCATCAACAAGTAAAACATTTCTACCTTCTAATTTCATTATATCTAAATTGTTACGATATTTAGCTTTATATTGTTGAATATCATTCAAGTATTTCACTTTAGATTGGGCATAAATATCTTCTAAATTAAGGTCAAAAGATTTCATTAACTCTTCATGAATTACAATCTCTTCAGTTTCAGTAATAATAGCTATTTCACACTCTTTATTTTTAGAAGTAAATATTTTTTGTGTAAAAAGATAATCAAAATCTGCTTTTAGTTTTTCAGATAAATCTATAGCAATAGGTACACCACCACTAGATATTGCTAATACAATCCACTTCTCTTCTTCCATCTCTTTTAAAGGTAATACATCGCATAATTTGTGGAAAGCATCTTTTCTATTTTTAAATATTATATTATCTAGTTTCACTATTTTGTTGCTCGTTTATTTAATTCATATGCTTGATCAATCATAAATAATTGTTTTAAATTAATTTCAAAATATAAAATCTTTTGTCTAAATGAATCATTTGTTGTAGTTGTATCAGAAGCTAC
>JBATTX010000113.1:0-3613 GCA_049670825.1 Arcobacteraceae bacterium
GATTCTTTAGTTGTAGGTGAAACACAAATTGCAGGTCAGTTAAAAGACTCTTTTAAATTCTCTATCGACAAAGGTTTTTCTGAGCAAAAACTATCCCGAGTGATACACTTTGCATTTAAGTGTGCAGCACGAGTAAGAAATGCTACACAGCTTGGAAGTGGTTCAGTATCTGTTGCTTCAACTGCTGTTGCACAGGCAAAACAACTTTATAAAGATAGAGATGGTGTAAAAGCTTTAGTAATAGGTGCAGGGGAGATGAGTGAGTTAGCTTGTCGACATCTTTTAAAATATGGATTTGATGTAGTTATATGTAGTAGAAATATGAAAAAAGCAAGAGTTTTGGCACACTCTATTATTAGTGATGGAAATGGCGAAGAGTATTCTGCTTCACGAATCGATGTACGCCCTTATGATGAACTAGAATCACTTTTAAATAGCATGGAGCTTATGATAACAGCTACAAGTGCACCATATCCAATCATCAAACAAGAAATGCTCAAAGAGGTTGATTTTACAAGAAATTGGTTTGATATAGCACTTCCTAGAGATATTGATAATATTGTGTATGAAGATTTAAATATTTATAGTGTAGACGATTTACAATGTATTGTTGATGAAAATATGGCATTACGAGCTAGTCAAGCAAAAGAGGCATATTCAATCGTTGGTTCAATGACAACAGAGTTTTACAACTGGTTAAATACTTTAAGCGTAGAGCCTGTAATAAAAGAGCTTCATTTAAAAAGTGAAGAGATTATAGAAAAAAAACTACAAAATGCTATCAAAAAACATTTTATTCGTAAAGAGGATGAAGAAAATATTAAAAAACTTTGCCAAACAGTTATGGCAGAGTTCTTACATAATCCTACAAAAAAATTAAAAAATCTTTCAAATTCACATGAAGGTGATGTCGTACTTGGTACTACACAAAACCTTTTTGCTTTACAATCAGAATAAACTTTGCATTTTAGTCACAAAAAATAGAAATTTTTCTTTTTTGTGACACAAACTGTGACAATTTTTCGATACAATTTTAATACTTTAATTAAAGGATTAAAATGAAAAAAAGTTTGGCGTTGGCAAGTATGTTATTAGCTGGAAGTTTATATGGTGCATCGGATGATGCAGGAAAGTTATATGTTGGTCTTGGATATTATACTGGTTCAGGTACGGAAACAAACGATTGGACTGGTGGTTTAAATCAAGATACTACAGTAGATTATGATGCTACTGCATTTCCTATTAGTTTAGGTATCGTAACACAAAGACATGATAGATTTGAGATAGTTTATACAAATGCAAATGTTGATGCTGATAATGGAAGTTCTTACGATTTAAGAGGGATTGATTTTAATTATGATTTTACATTAGAATCATTAAGTTTTAAAAAAGTTTTACCATATATTGGTGTAGGTGCTGGTATTTATGAGTTTCAAGACTCTGGAAGAATCTACAATATTGTAGGTGGAAAAGATATACAAGGGGTTGCTTTAAATTTAAATGCAGGTGTCTTATATAGTCTTACTGATCATATTGAATTCGAAGCTGCATACCAATATAAAAAGATTAATTGGGAAAAGTTAGAAACAGTAAATGGGTCGTCAACATTAGAAATTGATGAAAAGATACATGGGTTATATGTAGGATTCAATTATAAATTCTAAATAGAAAAGAATAAAAAAGAAAATTTTCTTTTTTATTCTTCTATTAATGTAGTAAAATTTTTCACTGTAAAAAGTTGAATATTTTCACTCTTCTTTAAATTTTTGAGTTCACTTGTATACCCTTTTTTAGAAAAAAGTATAAATGTATCAGCTTCTACTTTTACTTTTTCACATTTCTCTTTGAGATTTGTAAGCTCTGTTTTTTTAATCTTTGAGTTTGTGTATTTACACGACCCAGCAATGATTTTTCCTGATTTCGTTTTTCCTAACATATCTAAAGTAAGGTCATCATCCCAGTATCTTCCCAAATCAAATAAAACATCATCTTTACTTATAGAACGTACATATTCATGTGCTAATTGTTCAAATACAACATCAGCAAATTCTGCTTTATTGTTATTGTATTTTTTGTAAAACTCTTCATAGTTTTTATCTTTGATCCCTTGGAATAATGGTGAAACAAAAGCAAACCAAAATCGTACAACAGGAGCGGTAAAAAGCAGTCTTTCTGATACTGTGTATTGGTCATCTAGTTGTGAAAGTTTTTGAAGTGATTTTTCAAGTTTTATAACTTTTAACTTACATAAATCATCAACGATATCTATTCCATTATCAAATGAGATACCCACTTTTCTAAATGCCGAGTTTGTTCTTCTATCACCAATAGAGAGGGCAGTAAGTATTATATTATATTCTGGATCACCTTTTGTGATGTCACTTATGAAATTTCGTAAATATTTATATCTTTTTAAAATATGTGTTTCTATGAGTTTTTCTATAGATTCGTTTGTGTCTATATCTACATCAAGTCCACCAAATATAGCGAAGTAGTCTACACCTTTTTCCATGCTTGTTATGTTGTTTCTAATACAAAAGTTACTAAATAGTGTTTGTATTGGTTCTTTAATTGAAATGATAATTTACCCTTTAATTATTTTTGTATAGTATTATAACATTTTTATTTAAAAGCAATAAGCATTTTTATAGTAAAATACATTCTAAAAATATAATTTAAGGCATCAAACGAATGAAATTTTCAAATCTATTTATACCAACAACAAAAGAAACACCATCAGACGCTACTTTACCATCACATCAGTTCCTAATTCGTGCAGGATTTATCAACCAACAAGGGAGTGGATTATATAACTATTTACCACTTGGAAAAATTGTTTTAGAAAAAATTAGAAAAATTGTAAAAGATGAATTAGACAAAGCAGGGTGCAACGAAGTACAACTTGGATTTGTTACACCAATGGAGTTATGGGAAAGAAGTGGAAGAGCTTCAAAAATGGGTCTTGAGATGTTACGAATCAAAGATAGAAAAAACAATGATTTTGTATTGAGCCCAACAAATGAAGAAGCTATGGTAGAGCTTGTAAAAAATAGAATCACAAGCTACAAAGATTTACCAGTAAATTTATACCAAATCAACACAAAATTTAGAGATGAAGCAAGACCAAGATTTGGACTCATGCGAGGTAGAGAGTTTCTTATGAAAGATGGATACTCTTTTCATGATAGTGTTGAAAGTATGAAAGAGGGGTTTGCTCTTATGGAGGAGACTTATAAAACTATTTTTACAAAATTAGGATTAGAGTTTAGAATAGTTGATGCTGATAGTGGTGCTATTGGTGGAACAGGAAGTAAAGAGTTTCACGTATTAGCCGATAGTGGTGAAGATACTATTGTTGTGTGTGATTCTTGTGAATATGGTGCAAATATTGAAGCAGCTATTAGAAAACCAAAAGAGTACAATTTTAAAGCTCAAGAAGATAAAAAAGTTGAAACAATTGATATGAAAACAATCGAGGACGTAAGCAAATTTTTAGATCTTGATGCATCTCAAACTATCAAAGCTGTGATAAAAAAAGCTATCTATGAAGAAAATACTAAACTAGTTGTATTTTTTGTAAATGGAGCTGATGAATTAGAGGAAACAAAAGCTT
>JBATTX010000114.1:0-5890 GCA_049670825.1 Arcobacteraceae bacterium
GTACTTGAAGAGTTCTTAGAAAAGAAGAGTTTATACTACGATAAAATTGATTATGATGTGATCAAGTTATCTTGGACAAAATTAAGCGAACATATTACTTTACCATATGTTATACATATAGTAGGAACAAATGGCAAAGGAAGTACTGGAAGATTTTTATCTTCAATATTACATCAACTTGAACAGAAAGTACTACACTACAGTTCACCTCATATTTTAAAGTTTAATGAACGAATATGGATTGATGGGCAAGATGTAAGTGATGAAAATTTACAATTAGCACACGAGAAACTTCAAACTATACTAGATGATGAGTTACTTCAAAAATTAACATATTTTGAGTATACCACTTTGCTGGCTTTATTATTGAGTGACAACTTAGATTATTTAGTCTTAGAAGCTGGTCTTGGTGGTGAGTTTGATGCAACAAATGTTGTAACAAACGATTTAACAATAGTTACTACAATCGGATTAGATCACCAAAATTTTTTAGGTGATACAGTTTCTTTAATTGCTGCAACAAAAATGAGAAGTTGTGATAAGAGATATATTTTAGCAAATCAAATTTACGATGACGTTGATGATTTGAAAAAAGAGGTTTTATATTCAAAAGAAGAGATATCAAGAAACCAATATACTTTATCTGAAGAGGCAACATTATTACCTATTTATCTTCAAAATAATCTACAAACAGCATTGAGTGTTCTTGAATATCTAGAATTTAAAGATTTTATTTATACTCTTCCTCAAATAAAAGGGCGATTTGAACGAGTATCAGAAAATATAATTGTTGATGTTGGACATAATTCACTTGCTGCCAAAGTGATTGCAAAAGAATTAGAAAGAGAAAATAAAAAGTATATTTTAGTGTATAATAGTTATGCAGATAAAGATTATAAAGAGGTCTTAACTATTTTAAAACCATTTATTAGTGAAGTGTATATTATTGAGTGCAATGATAAAAGAATGGTAGATAAAAACAACTTACTGAAAGTATTAAATGATTTGGCTTTAAATGTTGATGATTTTGATATATTGAAGATAAATTCACAAAATAATTACTTAGTATTTGGTTCATTTTTAGTAGTGGAAAATTTTATGAAAGGGTATAGTAAAAAATGAGAAAAGATCGATTAGTAATAACAGTTTCAGATATTAATAGTTCAAAATCTTTTAGTGTTAATAAAATTATTAAAAAGATAATTTTTTGGACTATTTTCACTGTATTTCTTGTTGTTTCAATTAGTTTTTTTACTATTTCAAAACTTACAACTAGTGTAAATAATCTTTCAAATGATCGAGCAAAACTTGCTGAAGAAAATAATATTTATAGTAAACAAATAGAAGCTAAAATTGCACAAATTCAAGAATTGGGTTCACAACTTGAAGAGATTGAAGATATTATTGGAATTGATAAAGAGGATGATACCTCTTTAATTCAAAGAGCAACTTTAGCGAAATTAACTTCATCAGAGAAAATATATATGTTGCAAACAATTCCGAGCGAATGTCCCTTGCCTGAATGTATTCCAACATCAAAATTTGGATGGAGAACTCATCCTATTACAAAAAGTAGACAATTTCATAATGGACTTGATTTACGAGCAGCAAGAAGAACGGATGTCAAGGCAACAGCTGATGGAGTTGTAAGATACATTCAAGATAAAAATGAAGGTACATTAGGTCGGGTTGTTATACTATCTCATAATTTTGGATTTGAAACAGCTTATGGGCATCTACGTTTTGTCGATGTTAAAGCGGGTGATGTTGTACATAAAGGGCAAGTAATTGCACGAAGTGGAAATAGTGGAAGAAGCAATGGTCCACATTTACATTATGAAATTCGACATGCAAATAAGATACTAGATCCAACTGCATTTACAAAATGGAATTTGAAAAATTACGAAGAAATATTTGAAAAACAAAGGAGAGTCGAATGGGAATCTTTAATAAAATTAATAAAAAACCAGCAGACCAAACTGGTACAACAGTAATTAGTAATGGAACTATTGTTAAAGGTATGATTGATACTAAAGGATCAATTTTTATTGATGGAAAGTTTGAGGGAATTATTGTAGCAACAGAAGATGTAACTATTGGAAAAAATGGTGAAGTTCTTGGAGAAATCAGAGCAAAAGTACTTACTGTTAATGGTGTAATTGATGGTCTTTTTGATGTTGGTCAAGTGAATATTTTAGGTTCAGGTCGTGTTATTGGTAAAATGCAATATGATGAATTTACAATTGAACAAAATGGAATTTTTGAAGGTGAAGGTAAAAAGAAAAACTCTACAAGATGTAGCCAATATAATAAACTAGAAATAAATGAAACTGTACAGATAGAATCATAAATTCTTGAGAGTGTTTATTGTTCATTAGAGGAACTAAATAAATTTTGGATATAATCAAAATATATTATAATTATTAGAGGAAGTGTTTTGACATTTAAAAAAAATAGAAAAAGCCCATTAGGATTAGTTGTTAGTGTTATTGTTATTGCAATAATAATTGGAGTTGCATATTTATATCTTTCTCCTGCGTTTGAACAAAACAAGCCAACAATTGAATCAAAAGAGAGTATTTACTGGAATTTAAAATCAAAAGTAGAGATTAAAATCAAAGATGATACGGGGATAAAATATTATAAAATCACTTTCAAAGATGGAACGAAAGACATTATCTTAGATCAAAAAGTTATGGATAAAAGTGAAAAAGAGATCACTCTAAGTATTGAACCACCAAAATTAGATATGTTTTACAAAGGGCAACATACAACTTTAGAAGTTGAAGTTGTAGATAATAGTAAGTGGAATTTTCTAGAAGGAAATAAAGTAGTAGAAAATATCGATGTTAATATTGATACAAAAAAACCAATAGCTAATGTCCTTGGGAACTCTCGTTATATTCAGCGAGGTGGAAGTGCTGTTGTTGTCGTAAAAGTTCAAGATGAAAATTTAAAAGAAGCATACATTTCATTTAACGATACAAAAAACTTTAAATTAACACCATATCATAAAGAAAACTACTATGTTGCATTAATTGCTTGGCCAATGGATATTGAGTCATTCAATAGAGTGAATTTAATTGTTACAGATAAAGCAGATAATAAAACAATTACAAAAGTACCATTCTACATACAAAAAAAAGTTATCAAAAATGATAAAATTACATTAAGTGAAAAATTTATTAAAAATGTAAGTGCAAGTGTTTTAGAGCAGAGTTTTGAACAAATCCCTGATAATATTGAAGATATTTTTGTTTATTCAAATAGTACATTAAGAGAAAAAAATGTTCAGACAATAGAGCAAACTGTATTGAAAAATAGTGCAGATGATATGGTAGATAGTTTTAATATTAAGCCTTTTAAAAGATTACGAGGTTCTAAAACTGTTGCGGGATATGGGGATAAAAGACATTACTATTTAAATGGTAAAAAGATAAACGATGCTTGGCACTTAGGAATTGATTGGGCAAGTGTAAAAAAAGCACCAGTTAGAGTTTCTAATGAAGGTACTGTAATATTTAAAAACTATTTAGGACTTTATGGAAATTCGATCATTATTGACCATGGGATGGGATTAGCAACTTTATATGCACATACAAGTTCTCAGCAAGTAGAAGTTGGTGAAGAGGTTCCTGCAAATAAGAAAATTGCACATACTGGAGCAACAGGTGCTGTTTTTGGAGATCATTTGCATTTTGGAGTTTTAGTTCAAGGTGTTGAAGTCAACCCAATAGAATGGATGGATCGTAATTGGATAAAAGTAAGAATTTCAGATATCCTCAAGCAAGCAAAAAAAGATATCGATGGTAAATAATGAAACAAAGAACTATTAAAAAAAGTGTAGAGATTGTAGGAATAGGGCTTCATAAAGGGGTTCCTGTTAAGATGATTCTTGAACCTTTAGATGATGACATGGGAATCGTATTTTATAGAAATGACGAAGCGGTTACCATCCCTTTAACACCAGAATACGTAATTGATACTAAAATGGCTACTGTAATAGGTAAAAATGATGTTGTAATATCAACAATAGAACATCTATTATCTGCTATATACGCATATGGAATAGATAATTTACGCGTTGTTTTAGATAATGATGAGATACCTATTTTAGATGGTAGTAGTAGTGGTTTTTGTATGTTATTGGATGAAGTTGGTATTCAAGAGCAAACAAAAAGTAAAAAAGCTATACGGGTTAAAAAAGAGGTTGAAGTACAACATGAAGGTAAATTTGTAAAATTAGTTCCTTCAAATCATATAATTTATGATTTTTCAATCGATTTTGATCACCCTGCAATTGGTGAACAATCTTTTAGATTCGATTATTCAATTGAAGAGTATAAAGAAAATATTAGTCGTGCAAGAACATTTGGTTTTTTGCATGAGGTGCAGTATTTACGGAGTATAGGACTCGCACAAGGTGGGAGTTTAGACAATGCAATTGTATTAGATGATCAAAAAATCTTAAACCCTGATGGGTTAAGATATCACGATGAGTTTGTAAGGCATAAAATTTTGGATGCCATTGGAGATATGTCATTACTAGGATATACAATGATTGGTGAATATAATGCTCATGCAGGAAGTCATCATCTAAACCATCTGTTAACAAAAAAGCTTTTAGAAGATACATCAAATTATGAGATTGTTGATTTAGAAGATATAAAAGATGAAGTTCAGTCATTAGAGAAAGCGTATGCAACAGCATAACTTAAAAGCATTAGTTATATCTGTATCTCATCCAATATTAATTGGCATTTATGACAATGATACTTTGATTGAAACTTTTTCACGAACTGGCAAAACCAGCGATGTTCTTCCTTTATTATTTGATGAAATACTTATCAAATATGACTTAAGTGAAATATACTATGTAAATGGGCCAGGAAGTTATATGGCGATAAAGATTGCATATATTTTTTTAAAAACAATCAGCATTGTCAATAAAATAGATTTGTATGCAGTAAGTGGATTTGATTTCAATAATAATTCGCCAATAAAAGCATTAGGAAAAAAATATTTTTTTCGCCACAATAATAAGCTTGATGATGATAAAATTACAATCGAATTTTTAAATGACACAATAATAGAAGATTTTAAATTACCTCAAAATTTTAAAAATATTAAATATAGTCAAGATACTTTACCGCAGTACAATCTACCTGCAGTATAAATATAAGTAACTAGTAAGTAAGGAAGAGAATGAAAATAAGTGTACCCGCAACAAGTGCAAATCTTGGACCAGGTTTTGATACATTAGGGCTAGCAATAAATATTAGAAACCATGTAATTATTAAACCAGCTAAATTTCATAGTGTTTCATTAAAAGGTGAAGGAGCTAATAATCCTAAATTAAAAGACAATAATATGTTCATATCAACATTTAATGACTTTCACCAAAATTTCAGTAATAGCAATCAGCAATTTAGATTTGAATTTCAAAATGAGATTCCATTATCTCGAGGGTTAGGAAGTAGTAGTGCTGTTATCATTAGTGCAATTGCTTCTGCATATGCAATAGAAGGAATTGAATTAAATGATAAAAAACTGTTAAATTTAGCATTGAGTTATGAATCTCATCCCGATAATATAACTCCAGCAGTTATGGGTGGATTTACGGTATCTACAATACATGAAAATGAAGTTTATTTCATTAGAAAAGAGATACCTAAAACTTTAAAGGCTGTTGTGGTGATTCCAAATCGAGCAATCTCTACAAACTTATCACGAAAAACATTACCATATAAGTACAGTAAAGAAGATGCGGTATTTAATATATCTCATAGTTCGTTGTTAACTGCTGCTTTTATGAGTGAAGACTTTCGTATGTTAAAAAGAGCTTCAAAAGATAGAATACATCAATATTATAGAATGAAACAGATGCCAG
>JBATTX010000115.1:0-20273 GCA_049670825.1 Arcobacteraceae bacterium
TTCGAGTAGATTGTTCTTGAGACATCAAACCAAGTTTTACTGAAACTTCATTTGCCATACACATACCAATACCTACAGCTTCCCCATGTAAATATGTGTTGTAGTTTGTTTCATTTTCAATCACATGTCCAAAAGTATGTCCATAGTTTAATGCAGCTCGTAACCCTTTCACTTTTTCATCTTGACTTACAACCCATGCTTTTGTTTCCACTGATTTTTGAATCGCTATTTTAATATTTTCTGAGTCATTTAAATCATTTTTTTCTAACCATTCAAAAAAATCTATATTAAAACAAACTGCCATTTTTACTATCTCCGCAACACCTGCTGCAAATTCTCTTTTTGGTAAAGTTGTTAAAAAAGATGGATCGATATATACAGCTTGTGGCTGGTGAAAAGCACCTACTAAATTTTTTCCAAATTTATTATTCACACCTGTTTTTCCACCAACACTTGCATCAACTTGTGAAAGTAGTGTTGTAGGAATTTGAATAAAATCAATTCCTCTTTGGTAAATAGATGCAGCAAAACCTGTCATATCACCAATAACTCCTCCACCAAAAGCGATAAGAAGTGAACTTCTATTGAGCTTATGTTCAAAACAATGTTCTAATATATCCTCAATCGTTTTCATATTTTTATACTGTTCACCATCTGGAATTGTAACTACACTTAAATCTTCTATATCAAGTTTTGAAAGCAAATACTCTAAATGAAGATTAGAGATAGTAGGATTAGTTACTACTACCACTTTTTTGTTCATTGTTAGAGTTTGAAGTGTATCAATTGTGATATCGTACGAAGTGTCGGGAAGAGTTATATTTACAATCATTTGGATTCCATTTAAAAAAGTTTATTATTAACTTATTTTAGCGAAAAGAGACTGTAACATATCTTTTATATTTGCATCTATCCTTTTTGGTTTACCCTCTTTTGCAAGCACAAGTGTCACTTCTGTTTTAAAAATTAGTTTTTCTTCTTTTTTTATCTCTTGAATCATCACAAATGAAGCTTTTTTTATCTCTTTAATTTCAGAAGTCACATCTAAAACATCTGCAAATAATGCACTACTTATAAAATCACAATCCATCTTTCGTACAACAAAATGTGCACCATCAATAACTGGCGTCAGATTTTGCGAAAAAAAGAACTCACTTCTAGCTCTCTCACAAAATTTTAAATAATTTGCATGGTAAACTATTCCACCTGCATCGGTATCTTCGTAATAAACTCGTATTCTCATATTTTAAATCCCTTGTTAATTATATACATTTTACAAGTTTTATTTTAAAAGTAGTATAAAAAGATTATTTAGCGACTTAAAGGCGACTTTGGTGTAGTATACTAATATTCATGAAAGATATGAAACTAGAAACACTAAAAAACTTAACATTATTAAATGTCGATGATGATGACGCTTTAAGAGAAGATTTGAAAATAATGACATCTTTATTTTTTAAAGAGGTATTTACAGCTTCCAATGGGGCAGAAGGCTTAAAAATATTTGAAAATAAACATATTGATGTCATTATGGTTGACTATGTTATGCCCATAATGGATGGCTGTGAATTTACCAAAATGATACGAGAAATAGATAATTCTATTCCGATAGTGATGTTAAGCTCGCATAGTGATAGAGAGAAACTTTTAAATATGATTAGTTTAAATTTGACTGATTACATTATAAAACCGATTAACTACACTGAGTTGACACTAACACTTTCCAATATAGCAGATAAATTGGAAAAAGAGAATATTTTAAAGATATATATTGATGACGACATTGTGTATGATAGAACAACTAAATCTATCATTATAAACAATTTTATTATAAATTTACTTACTAAAAGTGAAGCTAAAATTTTTGAACTTTTATTAAAAAATAAAAATAAAATAGTAACGATAGATAGAATAGATGAACTTTTTGATACTTCTGAAATAAAATCAAATAGCTCCATAAAAAATCATATTTATAAACTAAGACAAAAGATTGGAAAAGATATAATCTTTAATGTAAAAGAGATTGGATATATACTAAAAGTTAAAGAGTAAATAACTAAAAAAAATAAGGAGAACTGAAATGTTTCAACAGACTAAAAAATTTTTACTTGCTGGTGGATTTATCTTATATAGTTTTATTGCAATCTATCCAAATAATAGTTTAGCAGACACCCTAAAAATTGCTAGTGATGAATGGTGTCCTTATGATTGTATTCCTAATCAAAATCAAGGTAGAGTAGGATATTTAGGTGATTTACTAACCCAAACTATGAAATCTAGAGGTCATACAGTTGAGTTTGTTGAAGTGAGTTATTCTCGTGGCTTAGAATTAGTAAGAGAAGGAAAACTTGATGGAACGATGGCTTGTTTTAGAGAAGAAGCACCTGATTTTGTTTTTCCCAATTTCTCTTTAGGGAAAAGTAACAGTACATTTTTTAGTCAAAAAGATACAACATGGAAGTACACAGGATTGGAATCTCTCAAGCAAGCTAAAATGATCGGGATAATTGATGGATATGATTATGTTGATACTACGGTTATGAATTATATTAATCAAAAGCCAAAAAATATTCTTGCAATTACTGGAGAAAAACCCTTAGAAAGGTTATTGACAATGTTGATTAACGGTCGATTAACCGCTGTAATTGAAGATAAAAGTGTTCTAGAATATAAAATTAATCAAATGGGAAAATCAGATTTAATAAAGCCAGCAGGTACAACTGATGCAGTGATAGATGTTTATAGTAGTTTTTCTCCAAAAAATAAAAAATCTAAAGAATATGCAAAAATTCTTTCAGAAGAAACTCTTAAAATGCGTAACGATGGACGATTGGAAAAACTTTTAGAAAAGTATGGCATTAAAGATTGGAAAGAAAATTAAAAAGCACTATCTTTTTTAAATGAAAAAACTATTTAAACATTACCGTAATAGCATTGCACTTCATTTGCTGACCGTTATTTTTGGTTTTTATTTTCTTGTAGCCATATTAGTAACAGTAATTCAGCTTTATAAAGAATATCAAAATACTAAAGCCGAGTTTTACGAAGAGATTCAAACTTTACCAGCAACTTTTGGTAAGGGTATTACCGATTCTGTTTGGACTTATAATAAAGAATTATTACACTCTATCTTACAAGGTATGTATAATTTACCAATAGTCGTTGGACTAAAAGTTGAATCTTTTGATCATAAAATGGATCTGCAAGTTGGAGCAGTTTTAGACAAACAAAATAATGTAATCTATTTTGACTCATTAGGAAAACCAACTACTCAAGAGGTTTCAGGAATAGGTACAAAATCACTTTTTAGTCATCAATTTCCCATCTACTACCAAGGTACTGGATTTGAGGATTCTATACCACTAGGTAATGTTACTTTATATTCTAACGATCAACTGGTGTTTGAACGTGTGAAATACGGGTTCTTTTTGATTTTGATCAACTCTTTGGTTAAAACCTTTGCACTTTGGTTTATTATCTATTATTTTATTAGAAAATATTTAGGGGTTCCATTAGATGAATTTACAAGCAAAATACATAATCAAAATGTAGAATCACCACAACTAATAGATTTAGATATTCGTTGGACCGATAAAAATGAGCTACTTATTCTTCAAGATAGTTATAACCAAATGATCTTTAGATTAAATCAATACAGAATAGAAGAGGAAAAATTACAAGCTAGTCAGAAGATGTTACTAGAACAATCAAGATTTAATTCTATAGGTAAATCAATAGGTAATATTACACATCAGTGGAAACATCCCTTAAGTCAATTAGGATATAGACTCAGTACCCTTGAAACCGTCTATAGACATGATAAAGAGAACTTTTTGATAGAGTATGAAAAGTCTATACCTAGATTAAATAATTCACTCGAAATGATGAGTTCTACTATAGATCAATTTACCAAATTCTACTCTGGAAATATGATCAAAAATGAATTTTCACCCAAAGAGGTTCTTATAGACAATATTATCCCTATGATTGAAGCAAAGGTTTTCAAAAAAGAAGTAAAGTTTGATATAGACATAAAAGAGGATTTAAAAATATTTGGATACAAAAGTATTTTTGCAAATATTATGATGATACTTATTGATAACTCTCTTGATGCTTATGAAAAAAGCGATAAAAACATAATCAAAATTTCCATTGTAAAAGAGAATGAAAATTTTAAAATTATATTTATCGATAATGCAGGTGGAATAAAAGTAGAACCGATTGAAAAAGTATTTGAACCGTTATTTACAACAAAAGAAAGCAACGGAAACGGCTTGGGGTTAAATATGGTTAAGATGTTAGCCGAAGAGCAGTTGCAAAGTAGTGTCAATCTTCAAAACTATAAAGGCGGAATTAAATTTGAGATGACAATTTGACAATATCGTTAGTATTTATAGATAATTTACTATAAGATATTTAACGATATAATACACTATTCAAATTATATATTTCAAGGTGTTTTATGTCTATTTTTGCGTTACAATCAATTGCCGGTGGTTTTTTAGATGAGGATTTAAATCATTTCAATAAATATTTCGATGATTGGTGTGTTCAATTTGATAGTTATGAGGACGCAATGATTATATTACAAACTCTTGAAGATCAAAAGTCTATTGTTATTGTGGAAATAACCCCATTGAGTTATCCAAAGTATTTTTTCTCAGCACTACAAGGCACTATTTATTTAACAAGACAAATTAATAATAAAATTATCTGTACTGTAGAACCATATATGGGATCTAGTTTTAAAATTGCGATATGTGATCTAAAAACAGGAAGTGTTAAATTTACAAATACAAACTATAAGAGTATCACAAGTGTTGAAGCTGCTTTTAGTAATTTTAACGAGTTGTAAAGATTATAAAGAGTTAATCTCATCAATTGTATAGTGCGTACCTAAAATACGATTGATGTTTTCAAGTTGATAAGGTGTTACGATTTCTACTTCCATAGATTCTTCGATTTTATATTCAATATTATTTGCAGGTGCAAAAAGTAGTTTCCCATTTTCAACTCTATAGTATCCATCTTCACTTAATGTCCATGGTGTATCAAATGTTGTCATTTATTTATTATCGTATATAAAATATAATCTCATCTGGGGATTATAGCAAATTATAATTAACCTTTATTTTATATTGTAAGATATTTAGCAAATTTTTCTTTTGTAATACAAATTACATTAGTGAAACATATACTCCAGTTATAGTTGTAACACATAAAACAAAAAATCCGATAAGCACTTTTTGTGCAGCTTCATTTAAATTCATGATAAATCCTTTCTTAATTATTTCTTACACTAAATATATCATAGTGAGTTAAATTGATATTTCAATTATATTATTAATCTTATTGATTAAGTTTAAAAACTTCCTAAACAAACTCAAATGCTAGCTTATAATTTAAATTTATTTGAAAAAAAAGCTTCTTAATCTAAGCGATATTTGATATAATAAAATAAACTAAGATTGGCAAAGGAATATAATGAATGTTATTGAAGAATTAGAAAAAAGAATAAAATCATTAAATTCACATATTGAACAATCAAAAAACCAAATCGTAGAAGATGACTCTGGCGTAAAAAAACTCTCTATGATTGTAAGAGCATCAGCTGAATTAAGTATAGAAAAAAATACTTTTTTATTAGGAAAATACCAACAAAAATTAAGAAAACTTCTCTCTAAAGATATAAATTCTGTTCTAGAAGAAGAGAAAACAAAAAAAGAAATTCAAGAACGTAACTACTTTAAATATCAAGCACAAAGAATAAAAAGAGATAAAACAAGAACTCCAAGAGAGATCGAAAATGCGCTTATTATTATTGACGAATTACCACAAGGCTTCAAACTTGAAGATATCGATATTTTCGAAATTGGACATAAAAGTAGAGAACTTTTTTTAGAACTGCATTCTGATTTGGATGATGATTTATTAGAGATTAAAAATGAATTTTTAGAACTTATTGAGAGTCATTTTAACAATGAAAATGTAGAACTGAGACTTTTGAACTATAGAATTCCTATTTTAATTTTACAACTGAGAGTTTTACTCAGCAATATTAGAGAAAACATAAAAGATGATAATCTCAAAGATTTTAAAGGGCTTCCAAAATTTCAAGACTGGTGGATTCAAGAGTTATGGACAAGCCACCAAGCATATATGGGATTTTTTAGATGGAAACAAATTATACTTAATCTTTTTGTTACATCGGAACAAAAAAAGTCTTTTGAGATGGTATTTAAAAATTGGCTTTTAGTAAAAAAAATCTTGAATATCAAAGGTGAAACAGCCTATGTTTATAACAATGCTTTTGACCAGATGATTCATAAATATGCTGAGCTAGAAGAGGAAACCAATGAATCCAATTTGGAATCTTTACAAAGTATTGTAACTAAGATCACAAAAAAAGAAAACTTTTTAACTGTTTCTGAACACCATAATATTATCACTCCTTATATGCAATTTAAAATCGAAAAAGAGAAAGAAAAACTGAGTAAAGAGAAAAAGGATTAATCTGATATGAAATCTATGGTTGCACTTGAAAAAATTATTAAAGAATTAGAGTTAAGAGTATCAGTAGCAAAAGGTCAGTTAGCACGTCACAATTCAGGAGAGGAAAAACTCTCACTTTTAGCAGAATCTTCAGCTGAAAATAGCCTAGAACTACACGTGCCACAGTTAGATAGATATAGAAATATACTCAAAAATTTTGAAAAATTTGAAAAACTCGATTCTTATGAACACCGACGTTTAAGAGCTGCTATCATTAGAAAAAAATATTACAAATATAATAAAAAAGAAAATGAAAAAGGCAAAATCAAATACAAAGAAAATGATGAAAAAATAGAAGCATCAATGATAATCGATGAATTACCAGAAGAGTTTGTATTCGATTCTCAAGAACTTTTTAATATCTCTTACCAATCATTACAAAGATACATCCCTTTTCATAGTGAAGCACAAAAAGATTTATTGAGTATTCAAACAGAGTTTAATGGACTGATTCAGAATTTTACAGATGAAAATATAAAAAGTCTTGAACTTTTAAACTATATGATCCCTATAATTATTTTTCATTTTAAACTTTTTAAAATGAATATTCTTGAAGATCAAATCAATGAATCAAACGATGAAAGTTTAGAGATAGAATTTTTTCCTAAATACCATGACTGGTGGATTACAGAACTTTGGACAAGTCATATTGCGTATTTCTCATTATTTAAATGGAAAAAAAGTGTTTTAGAACTTTGCAAAACTAAAGAACAAAAATATGCATGGAAAATTTTATTTAACAACTGGATTTTTTTAAAAACTCTTCTTTCAGAGAAATCTACACCAGCATTTGAATACCAATATATTTTTGATACCCTAATGAAAAATCATGTAGAACTTAATGCCGAATTAGATGAAAAAAAAGTAAAAAACTATAAAAAAGATATAGAAGCATTTATACTCTCAGAAGACCTTTTAGCATTAAGTCAAGACCATAATGTAATTACACCTTATATAAAATACAAAAAATCTCATCCAAATGAATAAAATAATAAATTAAAAATTTATTTATGATATTTTTATATAATTATTATAGTATCTTACATGAAAAAAGGATATACTATTTAGATAAAATAATTTTTTGGATATTGCCATGATAAAAAAATCTATCATACTAATAATATTTCTACTTCTTCAAACACTAAGTGCACAAGACCTAAAAAAAGTTACTATTCAACTCTCTTGGTTTGATCAATTTCAATTTGCTGGATACTATATTGCTAAAGAGAAAGGTTACTACAAAGATTTAGGATTGGATGTAGAGATAAAGCCATTCAAATTTGGTCTTGATATTCCACAAGATATAAGTACCGGAAAAAGTGATTTTGCTGTTGGTAGGGAGACACTTATACTTGACAAAGCAAATGGAAAAAATATAGTTGCTTTATATGCTCTTTTTCAAGCAAGTCCACTTATATTAATGAGTACTCAAGAATCAAAAATAAGTAAAATTTCTGATTTTACTAACAAAAGAATTATGACTACTATTGATGATGCGAGTGAAGTGTCGCTAAAATCAATGCTTACTTCAAGTAAAATAAATTTTGACAATTTAAAATTTTTAAAACACACTCATAATATCGAAGATTTAATTACTAAAAAAACAGATATAATCTCAGCTTATATTTCAAAAAGTCCTTATACCTTACACAAAATGGGAATAAAATATAATATTTTCTCGCCTAAAGACTATGGCTTTGATATGTATAGTGATTTTTTATATACAAATAATAATCTCATTACAAATGATCTTCAAACTGCAGTTAACTTTAAAGATGCTTCTCTTAAAGGCTGGGAATATGCTTATAATAATATAGAAGAAACGTCTAAATTAATCTATGCTAAATACAATACACAAAAGCTTTCCCTCGATGAAATTATCTACGAAGCAACGGAACTTAAAAAACTTTCTTATTTAAACACATCTGAACTAGGGAATATCAATCTCAATAAAATACAACGAATTCATGACTTATATAACTTAATGGGATTACTACCAAATAAAATTGATATTCATACTTTTGTTTATAATAAAAATGATTTTTATAGTAGATTAACCTTAGAAGAAAAACAATTTATAAAAGAAAATCCAATCATAACAATTGGTGAACAAGAGATGTTTAAACCTATTAACTTTATTAATACTATAGGGATGCATGAAGGATTGGTTCACGATTATTTAGATATCATCTCTGAAAAAACAAGTCTAAGATTTGTTTCTCAAATTGATGATCAATCTAATTTATTAACAAAACTACTCAATAAAAATGTAGATATGTTGGCAGTATCTCCAGATATTGATAAATCAAATTTACTCTTTACAACAAAATATTTTAATCTTCATCAAACATCTTTTACAATAAAAGATAAACAACTAAATACTATTCATAAAATTGGTATTTTAAATTATGTCTCTGATAATAAAAAAATACAATATATTCAACAAGCTTATCCAAAAGCAGAAATTGTAAGTTTTTCAGATATTCAATCTGCAGAGAAAAGTTTAAAAAATAGAAGTGTTGATCTTCTATATGTCTCAGAAGAGGTTCTATTAACCTATATAAAAGATAACCATATAAACTATATAGAATATGCAAATAGTAAAATTACGACCAACAATTTACCATTATTCTTTTCGTTAAATCAAGATTCAAAAATTTTAAATAGTATACTCTCAAAAGCTATTAAAGATATCTCTTACGAGCAACATAATTCTATTAGAAATAAATGGATTCCAGTAATTATCGAAAACGAATTTGATTGGGCTTTAGTTTGGGAAATTGTTGCTATTGTTACTATTATCATTATATTAGTTTTATATCGACAAATATCGATGAACAAACTTAACAATGAACTACAAGAAGTTAATAATAAACTAAAAGAACTCTCAGAACGAGATCATCTTACAAAACTTTATAATAGAAGATATTTTGAAGACTATATTGAAAAAATTATTTTACAAGATACAAGAGATAATTCTAATACTGCTTTATTAATGTTTGATATAGATGATTTTAAAAAAATCAATGATACTTATGGACATCATATAGGAGATGAAGTACTTCGTCAATTGGCAAAAAATATTCAAGAATCTAGTCGTAAAAGTGATATTATTGCACGTATTGGTGGAGAGGAATTCCTAATCTTATTACAAAACACAAACCTTAAAGGTGCAGAAATACACTGTGAAAAAATAAGAAAAATGATAGAAAATTTAATTATACAAGATGGTAAAGAGAAAATCTCGTTTACTGTGAGCATGGGTCTTACAAGTTTTAGAAAAAATGATACTTTGGATAGTGTTCTACTAAGAATTGATAATAGTTTATATGAAGCCAAAAGCAGTGGAAAAAATAAACTTCTCGTAAACTAAAAATCAGAACTATAGACTACAGTCTATGTTCTGACATCGATTCATATTTATAAAACTGAAAATTTTTGTAAAGGTTTATCGAGTTTGTTAAAAGCCAAGCTATTATTCCAAATACCCAATATATAAACCATTGAGAAATCATACCTTTAAATCCATCTTCATAATAGTAATCAACCCCTTGAAAAAGGACAAAAAATACAATTGTCATTTTTAAATTCACTTTATTGATATCTGGAATATATGATATTACCGTTAAATCTTTTAATTTTCTTTTTAAATATAAATAACTCAGTAATAAAAATCCACCAACGCCTAAAAAGATATATTCATCTTTTACAATTTTGAGTATCTCATCTGGAGTTAAAAATATGTAGTAAACTATCGCTACACAAAAAAAACTCACCACTAGTAAATTTTTCACATCTATTGTTTTATACGATTGCATATATTTATAGTTCCTTTATTTTTGTCGCGGAATTATATCTAAAAGAGTATAGTTATATCTTAAACTTATTTTCACTTTCCTCATTTTGAAATTAAGGTCAAATTCTAATAGTAATTATGATAAAGTACGTCAAAATTTCACTTTACTGGATGGATAAGAATGTTAAAACTAATTATAATAGGTATCATCTCAGGAGCACTATTTAGTGTCACCTTTGTGTTAAATGAATTGATGAGTCTCTCTGGAGGACATTGGCTTTGGTCAGCTTCCATAAGGTATCTATTTGTTATTTTATTTTTGAGTATTATTCTACTTTTTCAAGGTGGCATAAAAAGAATTGTTGATATTTGTAAACTCTACATTGAAAACTATATCTTTTGGACAGTTAGTGGTACTATAGGGTTTGGGTTTTTCTATGCTCTTTTGTGTTTTAGTGCTGATTTTTCACCTGCTTGGGTAGTGGCAGCTACTTGGCAATTTACCATTGTAGCCTCACTGATCGTGCTTATGATGTTTGGTAAAAAGTTTCCAAAGCGTATTTGGTTTTTCTCTTTTATAATTTTTGTAGGGGTTTGTTTAGTAAATATTTCTCACATGGAAACATTTGAATTAGAACCATTATTATTAGGAGGTCTTCCTATTTTAGTTGCTTCTTTTTGTTATCCTATTGGAAATCAACTCGTATGGGAAGCAAAAAATGGTGATCATAAGTTTGTACCAAAAATTACCTCAAAACTCCTCAATAATGCCTTTAATAAAGTATTTTTAATGACACTAGGTACTATTCCATTATGGTTAATTTTAATTGCTATTATACAGCCAGGTCCACCAAATGAATCTCAAATTTTGAATACTGCTTTAATTGCTTTTTTCTCAGGTATTTTGGCAACACCAATATTTTTATATGCACGAAACTTAGCAAAAAATACAAATGAATTAGCAGCCGTAGATTCAACACAAGCAAGTGAAGTTGGATTTGCACTTTTAGGGGGAATATTAGTTTTAGGAACAAGCTCATTAAATACTATTTCAATTATTGGTTTGTTCCTAATTATGTTAGGGTTGTATCTTTTTACAAAATATCAAAAAGCCTAAAATAAAAAACTCACTCTCAGTAATTTAAGAGTGAGTACTTTACAATTAGATTATGCTTTATGCAAAATCTCTTCAATTACCTCTTCCGTATATAAATCAGCCAATCCCCAAACGAATGCTACTTCTCTAGAGTTTTTAGCAAGTGCTGGTATACTTTCTTTTGGAATATTCGCTTGAGCTAAACTTGTAGGTGCTCCAATTTTAGAAAACCATTTTTCCAATCTATCTATAGCTTCATCAACATTATCAGTATCAAAAATCTTGTTTGCAAATCTCTTAAATTGCGCTTGATTTTTATCCTTATACCATTTCATCCATGCAGGAATAACTATCGCTAATCCAGCTCCATGTGCAATATTATACAATGCAGATAACGAGTGTTCTATCATATGATTTGGAATACCTCCACCAGTAGTTCCTGCCGGTGTAAGACCATTAAATCCTTGAATAGCAGCCCATGCAAATTCACCTCTTGCTTCATAGTTTGAAGGATCAGCTAAAAGTATCTCTGTAGTTTCCATAACAGTTTTCACAATAGATTCTACAAGTCTTGAGTTAAAATTTGGATGTACTGTTGCTGTAAAATATATCTCAATACTATGTGCGATAATATCAACAGCAGAATATGCTAAATAATCAGCACCTACAGTTGACATAAGCTCAGGATTAATCACCGAAATTTTTGGACTGATAAAGGGTGAACCTATTGAAAATTTTTGTTTTGTAACATCATTCATCACTACTGCTTTTGAGTTCATCTCACTTGCAGTTGCAGAGAGTGTCATCACTGTAAATATAGGCAAAGCTTTTTGTATAGTTGCTTTTTTAATATAAAAATCCCACACATCACCATCATACAAAGCTCCTGCTGCAATAGTTTTTGCACTATCAACAACAGAACCTCCACCTACTGCTAAAACAGCTTCAATACCTTTTTCTTTTGCTAGTTTGATTCCATCATTTACTTTACTTAAAAGAGGATTACTTACAACACCACTTAACTCTTCAATTTGTAGTCCTGCTTTTGTTAATGAGCTTATAATTTTATCATACAGTCCACTTCTTTTAATACTTCCGCTACCCATTACAAGTAAAACTTTTTTGATATTTTGATTAGCTATATAATCACCAATATTGTTCTCTTTTGATTTTCCAAACTCTATTTGAGTTGGATTGTAAAATGTAAAATCATTCATGTTCTTATCCTTGTTGAAAATAAGGTGTAAGTATAAGTCGATTTTACTTAAGTTATACTTGAGATTTTAGAAATAAATTACGTATTAAAAAGACCACTTGCTATTACATTAAAAGTAACATTGGGTATATCATCATCAAGTCGTACACCACCTATTGCACCCACTGGATGTTTTGATATTTGTGCCAAATATGACATATTTTCACCGATTTTATTCGATACATTTTTTGTTGTAGTAGTTCGATAAGCCCCAAGTCCTATGTAGTCTAAGTCTAATCCATTTGCTTCTAGAATCTCAAGTTCGTTATGAGTAGAAAGTCCTATTATTTTATTTGGATATTTGGTTCGAAGAATTTTTAATGTAGTTGGTTTAGTATTTCCCAAATAATTTTCAATATCTTCTTGACCTAGGTGAATACCATCAGCATATTCTAATAGTTCTATTTTATCGTTAATAATAATTGGTATATCTGTATGTTCTTTTAAAAATAAAATATTTTGTTTTTGAATCTCTAAAGAGTTTATTTTATCTCTATATTGTATATATACTGTGTCATGAGTTGCACAGATTTGTAAGAATTTTTCTAGTGATATATCAAACTTTTGTAGAGTTTGATAATCACATAACGCATATATTTTTTTACGCAACATCTTTTTTAAATAGGTTTAATAAATCATGTAAAGTTTTTTTCATAGTGTTTCTTTCAACAACCATATCAATACTTCCATGATCCATCAAAAATTCTGCTCTTTGGAAACCATCAGGTAGATCTTTACCAATAGTTTGTTTAATAACTCTAGCTCCAGCAAATCCAATTAATGCACCTGGCTCTGCCATAATAATATCACCTAAAAATGCAAAAGATGCAGAAACACCACCAAATGTAGGATCAGTTAAAATTGAGATAAAAGGTAAACCTTGGTTATCTAATTTTCGTAAAGCCGCACTTGTTTTTGCCATTTGCATTAAAGAGAATGTAGACTCTTGCATTCTTGCACCACCTGATGCACTTACAATAATCACACCTTGTTCTTTTTCCATCGCTCTATTACAAGCTCGAACAATCTTTTCACCCTCAACAGATCCTAAAGAACCACCCATAAATGAGAAATCAAATACTACAAGCTGAACACCAATACCATCAACAGTACACTCACCAGCAACAACAGCAGAAGTTTTACCTGTTTTATGTAAAGCTTCCTCTAATCTTTTTTGGTATGATTTGCTATCAACAAACTGCAATGGATCTGTAGGGTGTAAATCTGCATCATATTCCACAAATGAACCAGCATCAGCTATCAAATCGATTCTTTTTTTAGCACCTATTCTCATGTGATGATTACATTTTGGACAAACATGATTTAGGTTTTCAACCTCTTTAAAAAACATAAGAGATTCACAAGATGGACATTTTATCCAATGACTCTCATTTTGAATATATTGTGGGTCATTTTTTTGTTTCTCTTGCTTCTCTAATACTTCAGATTTTATTCGTTGAAAAAAACCTTTTAAATCTATATTTAAATCCATAAATAATCCTTATTATAAATATTTTCGAATTTTATCGTAATTCTTGAAATTTTTCAAGCTCATCTAATTTTTCCCATGGATAATCAGGTTGACCAACTTGTCCTCGAGCTGCAACATCAGCATAAAGGAATGTATCAGCACTTGGTTTATCAAGACTAAACTTTTTTGTAATCCAGTTAGGTGTAAGAGCAAAATTCTCTTCAACAAATGTAGATAATGCATCATCATTTAATGATGTATATGTTCCATAAGTATCAACTGCAACTGAAGTTGGTTTTGCAACACCAATAGCATATGAGATTTGCACTACTGCTTTTGTCGCAAGTCCAGCAGCTACAATATGTTTAGCTATATATCTAGCTGCATATAATCCACTTCTATCAACTTTTGTATAATCTTTTGAAGACTGTGCTCCACCACCAATAGGTGAATATCCTCCAAAACTATCAACAATAAGTTTTCTCCCTGTTAAACCACTATCATGTAAGCTTGAATGAGATACATATTTTCCTGTTGGATTAATATGTATTGTACACTCATTTTTATTGTATAAATCTGCTGGTAACCCTGTTTCATCAATTAATTTTTGAATTAAAGTTCTAACAGTTTCAATATTCATACTTGATACACAAGGTGCTGATACAACAATAGTATCTATATTTTGAGGTTGTGATTTTTCAAAGTTTTCTTTACACCCGTAGTTCATTGTAACTTGTGTTTTAATATCAACACCTAGTTCACTTGGATTTGCTAGAGCATATTGATATACTTTTTCCATTAACATTCTTGCATATGTAATAGCACTTGGCATATAGTTTTCTGTCTCATGGTCAGCATAACCGAACATAATACCTTGATCACCTGCACCAGTTTCACCATCTTCTTGATCCACACCTTGGTTAATATCTGGAGATTGTCTATTTAATAATACTTGAACATCTACATTTTGAGGTTTTAAACACTCTTCATCTGTAAAAAACTCATTATCGTGATAACCAATTTTTTCTAATGCATCAATTGCAATTTGTTTATATTCATCTGTGCTTAATTGTGTTGCACTTGTAACTTCACCACCAATAACTACATGTTTTCCTGCTACAAATACTTCACTTGCAACTCTTGATTTTGCATCTCCGATGATTAGTTTATCAACGATGCTATCAGCAATAATATCTGCACATTTATCTGGGTGTCCTGGGCTTACTACTTCACTTGTGAATAAGTAATGTTGTTTGTTTTTGTTTTCCATTTTTGTTTTCCATTCTTTTGTTTTCCACAAAAGGATGTTTTGTTTAGCATTGTTTTACAATTGTAAACGAAACTCCCTTTGGTCGTTTTCCATTCTTTTGTTGTCCATTTTTGTTTTCCCTATAATCCTATTAAGATTTTGAAAAGTAAAAATTTTTAATAAAGTATGAACTTATTACACTATGTGTAATAAAATTAAGAGATTCTAACGAAAAGGTACTATCATTTTCCTTTTATAAATCAGAGTACTTTGTTTTTTTAAGCTTTAATCTTTACCTTTTTATGCTATTTTATATCTAATATAGAGTAAAAAAATACTATAATTCGAATTATTTATAGAAGGAAATTTATGCAATATATACAAAATAGTTCAAAAAGTGTTCAAGAGATTATTCAGTCAATTGAAGAAGTTGCTCCAAGTCATAAGTTTGGTGTTTTAAATGTTCGAGATATGAAAGCAACACTTATGTCAAAAGGTTTTGGTATAGATGAAGAGTGTGTTATTATGGATATTTGTAATCCTGCTGTTGCACAATCTTTTTTAAATACTGACCCACTTTTAGTTTCAGTATTACCATGTAAAGTAAGTATCTATTCAGAAAAAGGAAAAACTTTTGTTATTATGAATTCATTAACACAATTAGTTGATGATATTAATCCAGATGCTTTAGAGTTAGCACAAGAAACGCAAACTACACTTCATACAATAATTGATGAAGCTGATTAAGTTTTAAAAAACGAAATTTTATATAAATTTCGTTTCTTTATTCAACGGTAACTGATTTTGCTAAGTTTCTTGGCATATCTACATCATTTCCAAGTCGTACACTAATCTCCATAGAAAATACTTGTAAAACTACTAACATCTCAAAAAACTCTAACATATAGTGATCTGTCTTTTTTGTTTTGATAAAATCATCAGCAAGTTCAAAATCAAGTGGTGAAATCGCACAAATTGTACTATCTCTTGCGCTTAACTCCTCTACATTTGATTTGATTTTATCATAATGCAGATGTTGTGGCATAAGCGCTACTGTAAATAGTTCTGGATCAGCTAAGGCTATTGGTCCATGTTTCATCTCTCCTGCTGGATACCCTTCTGCATGAAGATAACTTATCTCTTTCAATTTTAGCGCACCCTCTAAAGCAAGTGGAAAAAATACATCACGACCAATGAAAAAGAAGCCATGCCCATGAAGATATCTTTTTGAGAGTCTTTTACATTTTTCATGTAGTTTATCTTCTACTACTAAACTTTTAGGAACCTCTCGTAACACTCGTAATTCATTTTGTAATACTGCTTGTTCTATAGTATTATTTTGTTTTGCAAAATACAAAGCCATCATCCATAACACAACTGTTTGTGTTGAAAAAGCTTTTGTTGAGGCTACCCCTTTTTCTATACCTGCTCGAGTAAGAACCGTAGCATCAGCAACTCGTGTCATAGATGAATTATCAACATTACAAATAACCAAAGTTTTTAAGCCTGCATTTTTTGCCATTTTTAAAGCTTCTAAAGTATCAGCAGTTTCTCCACTTTGAGAGATAACGATAAAGAGCGTATCATCTTTTAAAAGTGGCTCTTTATATCGAAACTCACTTGCAATCTCAACGCTACATCTTATTTTTGTAAATCTTTCAAATAAATATGAAGCTGTTAATCCTGCATGATACGATGTACCACAAGCACAAATTTTAATCTCATTAATACCATCAATAATATTTGCATCTATCTCATCAAAAATAATACCATTATCAGAGATACGACCAAGCATACAATCTGTTACAACATCACTTTGTTCATAAATCTCTTTTTCCATAAAAAATCTATATCCATCTTTTTGTGCAAATTGTTTAGATGTTGGCAAAGTGGTCCAAGATACATTTTCACTAAAAGTTAAAGATGAATTTGTAGCAACTCCACTTACCCCATCCTCTAAATATACAACATCTTTTGCATGACCTATAAGTGGTGCATCTGATGATGCAAAATAGATCTCTGTACCATCTTCTGTTTCATTTTTTGCTATTGCCATAGGTGAACCATGTTTCATAAAAAATATTTTATTTGGTTCAGACTTCGTAATCAGTAAAATAGAGTATGCTCCGTCAAGTCGCGCAACTGTAAGCTTAAAAGCATCATCTGCATTGTTTGAAAGATTAAAATAGTATTCAAAAAGATGAACAATCACTTCAGTATCTGTTTGAGAGACAAACTTGTGTCCAGCATTTAGAAGTTCATCTTTTAACTCTTTATAGTTTTCAATAATACCATTGTGTACTACGTATGAGTACTCTCCTAAATGTGGATGAGCATTGAGTTCTGTTGGTTTACCATGTGTTGCCCATCTAGTGTGACCTATACCAATTGTAAGATTATCTTGTGTAAGGAAACATTCATTCTGTGATACTTTCTCTTCAAGGTTTTTAATTTTTCCAAGAGCTTTATAGACTTCTATTTTATCATTGTCTAAAATAGCAATACCCGCACTATCATAACCTCTATATTCTAACTCTTTGAGTCCTTCAATTAAAATTTCTCTTGTATTTTTACACCCGATGTATCCAACAATTCCACACATATATTCTCTCTTTTACTATAGTTATTAAGAATATTTTACTTAAATTGTGATTATGATGTGCTTATTTTATATTTTTGGATTTTTAAATAGCAATTTTGCTAAAATCTACTAAATTTATTATTCTATATAAAAGGATTATTTTGATAGAAAAATTACAATCAAAACTACACAATGAGATACCACTTACAAAACTAATGCAACTTGAAATTCAAGAATATAATGATAAAAAACTAATAACAACAGCCCCTTTAGATATAAACATCAATGACAAAGGAACAGCTTTTGGTGGAAGTTTATCAACAATTACTATTATCTCCTCATGGAGTGTATGTTGGCTTCTCTCTCAAGAGTTAGGATATGATTGTAAAAATATTGTAGTAATAAAAAATGAAAACTCTTATTTACGACCAGTTACAAAAGATATTATATGCTATACAATAAAACCAAATAAAGATGAAATAGAGATTGTAAAAAAGAAGTTAGAAACAAAAGGAAGTGCTTCTATAAAAATAAGTTCGAACATCATTGAAGATGATCAAACTTGTGTAAAGTTTGAGGGAATATACCTCATCAAACTCTAATATGTAATTATCCTTTTGCTATAAGCACACCTAAAAATGGGATGACAAATACAAGTAAAAGTTGCATTCTTACAAGCATGATCACTATTTTTGGCATCTCTACAACATCTTGATTGAGTTTTTGACTTTTTCTATAAAACTTTGTTGGATAGATAGATAGAAGTGCCATCACAATAAAGAGTGTTAACTTTACATGAAATACCCAATTTGTACTATAAAAACTAGCCTCTTTTCCAATTGATAACCACAACATCAATCCAGCACCTAATGTGATAAATGCACTAATTGCATAAATAATATCTAAAAAAATGATTTTCTTTAACTCTTTTTGAGTCATCTGATTTGACAAAATTAGATGTTGCATAACCAATGTTGAAGCAAGACTCATGATTCCTATAAAATGTAAATATCTGACAACTATCTCTTCCATATTTTTCCTTCAATTGTATATTTTATTTGGGATTATAGTTAAATATATTTTGTTTTAGCTTTGAATTACTTTCTAAAAGATATAATTTCCCAAATTTAAAAGGATTAACCATGCAAAAATATTTCAAACTAGTTCTTATATTAGGATTGTCACTTTGTTTTACAACACAAGCAACAGCAGCAAAAACTGTAAAATGGAAACTAGCAATGACTTGGCCAAAAACACTTACACCTCTTAGTACTGTTCCACTAAGAGTTTCTGAACTTGTAAAAGAGATGAGTGGTGGGAAATTTACTATTAAAGTACACGGAAAAGGGATTCATAAAGCTCCTTTAGGGATTTTAGATATGGTAAAAAATGATTATTATGAGATGGGACATTCATCTTCATACTATTTCAAAGGTCAAGATATGGCTACTTCACTTTTAACGACTTTTCCATTTGGAATGACTACAGCTGAACAATACTCTTGGTACTATTATGGTGGAGGAGAAGCTCTTACAAAAAAAGTTTATGACCAATTTAATGTTGATTGTTACCCTGGCGGAAATACAGGAGTACAAATGGGTGGTTGGTTCAAAAAAGAGATTAACTCTCTTGAAGACTTAAAAGGATTAAAAATACGAATTCCAGGGATGGCTGGTGAAGTATTTGCAAAACTTGGAGCAAATGTTACAAATATTGCCGCGGGTGAACTTTATACATCTTTAGATAGAGGTGTTGTAGATGCTGTTGAATTTGTAAGCCCAGGCCTTGATATCAAAATGGGATTTCATAAAATTGCACCATATTATTATACAGGTTGGCATGAGCCAGCTTCAGAGATGCACTTTTTCATAAACCAAAAAGCATATGCAACACTTCCAAAAGAATACCAAGCTATTTTAAAATCTGCGATGAAAACAGCAACAGCTGAGATGTATGTAGACAACTATAATAAAAATGTGGTTGCATGGGAACAGATGAAAAAAGAATATCCAAACATCAAAGTAAAGACTTTTCCACAAGAAGTTTTAACTGCTATGAAACAAGCAACAAATGAGATGATGACAAAATATTCAAATGAAAATAAACTCTTTAAAGAGATTTATGAATCACAACAGAAATATTTACAAAAAGCACGACCTTGGACTACAATCTCAGAGTATGATTATATCACTACATCTAAAAATGCACAAAAGAAGTAACTACCTTTGAGCATACTAACATGGGATACAATTATACAAAATGAAAAAGATAAA
>JBATTX010000116.1:0-2137 GCA_049670825.1 Arcobacteraceae bacterium
AATCAAGTACACCAAAATATTCTAAACTAAAAGTTGCTATCTGTGAAGGTAAAAATAGAGAGCTAAGAAGATTTTTCGCACACTTTGGTTCAAAAGTTGTTGACTTAAAAAGAGTAAGTTTTGGAGGGATTAACCTTAACAACCTACCATCTGGAAAAGTAAGATACTTAGAAAGAGAAGAGTATGACAACTTAAGAGATTTTATGAAACAACAAAACAAAGTAAATAGAAAGAAGAATAAAGAAGACTTATACGAAGATGAGTACTAATCTAGCAAATATCTTACGACCTAAAACTCTAGAAGAGTTTATAGGTCAATCTCACATCATATCTCCAAATAAAGCACTTCATAAACTTATTATAAAAAAAGAGATACCACATCTATTTTTTTATGGACCACCAGGCACTGGAAAAACAACATTAGCAAAAATAATTTCTAAAAATAGTGGTTATGACTTTTACTATTTTAACGCTACTAGTTTAAAAATAGAACAACTTCGTGAGATATTTAAAAGATATGATGGGGGACTTATTAAACCCCTTATTTTTATCGATGAAGTGCATAGATTAACCAAAACCCAACAAGAGGTACTTTTACCTGTTATGGAAAACTATGAAGCAATAATCATAGGTGCAAGTACAGAAAATCCATTTTTTTCATTAACAAATGGTATACGATCTCGTGCATTTATATATGAGTTTAGAACTTTATCATATCAAGAACTAGAAAAACTACTTAATAAGGCGATAAAATCACTTGATATTACTATAGATAAAGATGCAGTAGAATTCCTTATAGTAAGTAGTAGCGGTGATGGTAGGGCTTTACTCAATCTTCTTGATTTTGCTTCTAAAGTAGAAGACAATATCACTTTAGAGATACTAAAAGAGTTACGAATGAGCAGTATGGGTGATGGAGTAAGCTCCTCTCAAAGTCACTATGATATAACAAGTGCAATGATAAAATCGCTTCGAGGAAGTGATGTTGATGCAGCATTATATTATTTAGCACGACTTATAGATGGTGGTGAGAGTGTTGATTTTATCTCAAGAAGACTTGTAATTTTTGCAAGTGAAGATATAGGAAATGCAAATCCTCATGCATTAAACTTAGCAAATAGCACGATGCAAAGTTGTAATAAAATAGGATTTCCTGAATCAAGAATCATATTGGGTCAATGTGTAGTCTATTTAGCTTCATGTCCAAAATCAAACAGCGCATACAATGCAATTAATAGTGCCCTATTTTATGTAGCAAATGAAGAGGAACTCAATATCCCTACACATCTTCGAGATCAACACATCGGATATAAGTATCCGCACGATTTTGGAGGATATGTAGAACAACAATATTTAGCCAAAGATATAACATTTTATCAAAGTAAACAAATTGGCTATGAAAAAACACTCACAGAGTGGTTATCTAAAATTAAGATATGATATAATTACAAAAATTTAGGAGACAAAATGCAACACCTTATCACAACAGCAGATTTTTCAAATGAAGAGATTTTAAAACTTTTCGATGATGCAAAAATGTTTAGGGACTTAAAATCAAATGACCTTTTAAAAGGGAAAATAATAGTAACACTTTTTTTTGAGAATTCTACTCGGACAAGAAGCAGTTTTGAAATTGCTGCAAAAAGATTAGGAGCAGAAGTTGTAAATCTTGAAGTACAAACAAGTTCTACGAATAAAGGTGAAACAGTTGTAGATACTATTGCAAACTTAAATGCAATGAATCCTGATGCAATTATAATTAGACATAGTGATTGTGGTTTACCTGCAAGTTTACTTGAATATGTAAACTGCCCTATTCTAAATGCTGGTGATGGAAGAAATGCTCATCCAACTCAAGCTTTACTTGATTTATTTACAATTATGGATCATTATAATTATGATGTAAAAAATAAAAACATCGCAATTGTAGGTGATGTATTAAACTCACGAGTTGCTTCATCTAATTTAGAACTTTTACCAAGATTTGATATCAATCCAATTCTAGTTGCACCAAAAGAGTTTCACGTAACTTCAGAATTTAAAACAGTAAAAAATATCAAAAGTGTAATGAATGATTTAGATATTATCATGAGTTTACGAGTACAACATGAAAGACATAATTTTTCAAGAACAATAG
>JBATTX010000117.1:0-9446 GCA_049670825.1 Arcobacteraceae bacterium
GAAAAAGATGAAAGAGCAGTTGCAACTATTGAAGCTGAAAAGTCATCTTTAGATATTGAGCATCATGATAAATTAATGATGCTTGATAGAGAAGAAAATCTTAAAATTAATGATATTATCTCTAAAAGTGAATTAGAAAAAGATGTTGAAATTGGTGAAAAACTTTATAAAAAAGGTGATAAATTAACAATTGAAGATTTAGAAAATGTTAATAGATTTGCTATGAAAAAAGTTATCTCTTCATATGGTAAAGATGTAGCTAAAGCTTATAATGATGTAAAAGAATACTTCATTAAAGAAAAAGCTGTATTAAGAGAAAATCATGAAGAAAAACTTCAAATTTTAGAGCATGATGATATTTTACCAAATGGTGTTATCAAACAAGTTAAAGTTTATATCGCAACTAAGAGAAAGATTAAAGTTGGGGATAAAATGGCTGGACGACATGGTAATAAAGGTATTGTTTCTAATATCGTACCAGAAGTTGATATGCCTTACTTAGAAGATGGATCAGCTGTTGACGTTATTTTAAATCCACTAGGGGTTCCATCAAGAATGAATATTGGACAGATTCTTGAAGTTCACTTAGGTTATGCAGGTAAAAAACTTGGAGCTCAGATTCAAGAGATGTTTGAAGCTAAGAAAGAAACTTTTATAAAAGACCTTAGAGCTAAAATGATTGAGATTGCTGATGTTGCTAAACTTATGAATGCAAAAGAATTATTATCAAATATGAGTGATGATGAACTTATTACTTACGGTAGAGACTGGTCTAAAGGTGTTAGATTTGCTACTCCTGTATTTGATGGTGCAAAACAAGATGAGTTTGATAAATTATTCGAATTAGCAAAAATGGAAAGCGATGGAAAAGTTGTACTTCATGATGGTATGACTGGTGAAAAAATGGCTGAGAGAGTTAATGTTGGTGTTATGTATATGTTAAAACTACATCACCTTGTTGATGAAAAAGTTCACGCAAGATCTACTGGACCATACTCACTTGTAACACAACAACCAGTTGGTGGTAAAGCGTTATTTGGTGGTCAAAGATTTGGAGAGATGGAAGTTTGGGCTCTTGAAGCTTATGGTGCAACAGCTGTACTTAAAGAGATGCTTACAACTAAATCTGATGATGTTGAAGGTAGAACTAGAGCATACAAAGCAATCGCAAATGGAGAGAATGTTCCAAAATCTGGTGTTCCAGAAACATTCTTCGTATTAACAAAAGAACTTCAAGCCCTTGGTCTTGATGTAGAAATTTTTGAAGAGGTAGATGCAGATGAGCAATAATGAAAAAGTATTAAAATCAATAGAGATACAAGAATTAGAAAAACCGACAGATTTTTCAGCATTTCAATTAAAAATTGCAAGTCCTGAAAAAATATTATCATGGTCATCAGGTGAAGTAAAAAAACCTGAGACTATTAATTATAGAACATTAAAACCAGAAAGAGATGGTCTTTTTTGTGCTAAAATTTTCGGACCAATAAAAGATTATGAGTGTATTTGTGGTAAATACAAAAAAATGAGATACAAAGGTGTTGTTTGTGAAAAATGTGGTGTTGAAGTAACATCATCTAAAGTAAGAAGACACAGAATGGGTCATATTGATTTAGTTGCACCTGTTGCTCATATTTGGATGGTTAGTTCTCTTCCTTCAAGAATTGGAACACTTTTAGGTGTTAAACTTAAAGATTTAGAAAGAGTATTATACTACGAAGCATACATTGTAAGTAATCCAGGTGAAGCATTTTATGATTCTGAATCTGCAAAAGCTGTACAAAAATTTGATATTTTAAATGAAGAACAATACAGAAATATTTCTGAAAACTATGAACACACTGGATTTACAGCAAATATGGGTGGAAAAATAGTTCAAGATTTACTTAAAAGTATTGACTTAGTAGAATTATTATTATCTTTAAAAGATGATATGGGAGCTACTAAATCAGAAGCTAAAAAGAAAACACTTGTAAAAAGATTAAAAGTAGTTGAAAACTTTATTAACTCTGGAAATAGACCTGAATGGATGATGTTAACTGTTTTACCAGTACTTCCACCAGATTTAAGACCACTTGTTGCTCTTGATGGTGGTAAATTTGCTGTTTCTGACGTAAATGATTTATATAGAAGAGTTATTAACAGAAATAACAGACTTAAAAGATTAACAGAACTTGATGCTCCTGAAATCATTATCAGAAATGAGATGAGAATGCTTCAAGAAGCGGTTGATGCTTTATTTGACAATGCTAAAACTGCAAATGCAGTTAAGGGTGCAAATAAAAGACCACTTAAATCATTATCAGAAATTATTAAAGGTAAGCAAGGTCGATTTAGACAAAACTTACTTGGTAAAAGGGTTGACTTCTCAGGTAGATCTGTAATTGTTGTTGGGCCAAAATTAAATATGGACCAATGTGGTATTCCTAAAAAAATGGCTTTAGAGCTATTTAAACCACATTTAATGGCTAAACTTGAAGAGAGAGGTTACTCTACAACTTTAAAATCTGCAAAAAGATTAATTGAAGCAGAAACAAATGAAGTATGGGAATGTCTAGCTGAAATCGTTGAAGATTATCCAGTATTATTAAACAGAGCTCCAACTCTGCATAAACTATCAATTCAAGCGTTTCATCCAATTTTAATTGATGGTAAAGCTATTCAGTTACACCCATTAGTGTGTTCTGCATTTAATGCCGACTTTGATGGGGATCAGATGGCTGTTCACGTTCCATTATCTCAAGAAGCTATTGCTGAAGCAAAAGTTCTTATGATGAGTTCAATGAATATCCTTTTACCAGCTTCTGGTCGTGCTATTGCTGTACCTTCACAAGATATGATTCTTGGTATCTACTATGTTTCTTTAGAGAAAAATGGTGTTAAAGGTGAGCATAAATTATATGCTAACTTAAATGAAGTTATGATGGCTTTAGAGCTTAAAAAAGTAGATATTCATGCAAAAATTAGAACAGTTATTGATGGACAATTAATCACTACTACTGCTGGTAGATTAATTATTCACGATATTTTACCTGATTTTGTACCTGTTAGTTACTGGAATAAGATTTTAAAGAAAAAAGATATTGGTATATTAGTTGATTATATTTATAAACATGGTGGATATAAAGTAACACCAAAATTCCTTGATAATTTAAAAAATCTTGGTTTTAAATATGCTACATCTGCAGGGGTTTCTATCTCTATTGATGATATTAGAATTCCAGAATCAAAAGCTGGACTAGTTGCTGTATCTAAAAAAGAAGTTATTGAAGTACAAAAACAGTTTAACCAAGGTTTATTAACTGAGCAAGAAAGATACAATAAAATTATTGATATTTGGACAGTTCTTAATAATAAACTTGGATCAGAAATGATGGACTTGGTACAATCTGATAAAGATGGGTTCAACTCTATTTACATGATGGCAGATTCAGGAGCTCGTGGTAGTTCAGCTCAGATTAGACAGCTTGCAGGTATGAGGGGTCTTATGGCTAAGCCAGATGGTTCTATTATTGAAACACCAATTCTTTCAAACTTTAGAGAAGGTCTAAATGTACTTGAGTACTTTATTTCTACTCACGGTGCGAGAAAAGGTCTTGCGGATACTGCACTTAAAACTGCGAATGCTGGATACTTAACAAGAAAACTGATTGATGTATCTCAAAATGTAAGAATTGACTTAGAAGATTGTGGTACACACGAAGGTATTGAAATTTCTGATATTGTTGATGGTAACGAATTAATTGAGGCTCTTGAAGAGAGAATCACTGGTAGAGTTATTGCAGCTGATATTGTGGATCCAATTTCGAATGAGATTTTATTCCAAGAAGGAACTTTAATCACAGAAGAAGATGCAAAAGTTGTTAGTGAAGCTGGTGTTAAATCAGTTGTTATTAGAACACCACTAACATGTAAAGCTAAAAATACTTTATGTGCAAAATGTTATGGTCTAAACCTTGGAGAACAACGAAAAGCAAATCCAGGTGAAGCTGTAGGTGTTCTTGCTGCGCAATCAATTGGTGAGCCAGGTACTCAGCTTACTCTAAGAACTTTCCACGTTGGTGGAACAGCTAGTGCAACACAAGCAGAGAAAGAGTTAAAAGCTACAAAAGAAGGTTTCATAAGATATTACAATATTAAGACTTATGAAAATAAAAAAGGTGAGCAAATTATTGCAAACAGAAGAAATGCTGGTATCTTACTTGTTGAACCTAAAATAAATGCACCATATAATGGTACATTTAAAATGGAAACAACTCATGAAGAGGTTATTGTTTCTGTATCAAATGCTACTGAAGTTAAAAAGTATTACTTCAGAAAACACGATATTGCAAAACCAAATGAGCTTGCAGGTGTAAGTGGTAAAATTGAAGGTAAATTATATATTCCATACAATGATGGGGAACATGTGAATGAGTTTGATTCAATTGTTGAAGTTATTAAAGATGGATGGAATGTTCCTTCACGAATTCCTTATGCATCAACTTTAAAAGTTGCAGATGGTTCGCCAGTAACAAAAACAATTATAGCAGGTGAGTCTGGTAAAGTTAAATACTTCAAATTAAGAGGTGATTACTTAGATAGAGTTACAGATATTAAAGCTGGTGATGTAATTGATAGAAAAGGTTTATTTGCTGTAATCGTTGATGCTGATGATAGAGAAGCATCACGACATTATATCTCAAGAGAATCTGTAATTGTAGCTGCTGACGATACTGATGTTGAAGCAATAAGTGAAATTGCAAAACCTCAAAATGAAGCACATGTTGTTATTGCTGAATGGGATCCATATGCAAACCCTACAATTGCACAAGAAGAGGGTGATGTTGTATTTGAAGATATTATTTCTGGTATTACTGTAAGTGAAGCGTATGATGAATTAACAGGTACATCTAAATTAGTTGTAAATGAATATATCCCTGCTAACTATAAGCCATCTATTATTATTAAACAACAAGGTGAAGTTGTATCAAGATATGTTCTTGAGCCTAAAACATCTTTATTTGTTGCAGAAGGTGATAAAGTTGCTATTGCAGATATTATTGGTAAAACACCTAAAGCTGTTTCTAAATCATCAGATATTACAGGAGGTCTTCCAAGAGTATCTGAATTATTTGAAGCAAGACGTCCTAAAAATATAGCTGTACTTGCTACTTTTGATGGTGTTGTAAGTTTTGGTAAAGCATTAAGAAATAAACAAAGATTAATCATTACTGATAATGTTGGTAATAAAGATGAATTCTTAATTCAAAAAGATAGATCAATTTTAGTAAGAGAAGGGGAGTTTGTTCATGCTGGTGAAAAGTTAACAGATGGACAAATTGCTTCTCATGATATTCTTAAAATTTTAGGTGCAAAAGCACTAAATGAATTTATTGTATCTGAAGTTCAGGGTGTATACCGAGGTCAAGGGGTTAATATTGCCGATAAACATATTGAGGTTATTTTATCTCAAATGTTAAGACAAATTAGTATTGTTGATGCTGGTAATACTAAGTTTGTTGTTGGTGATATGGTTTCTAAAAGAAGATTCATCGAAGAAAATGAAAGAATTATTGGTATGGGTGGAGAGCCTGCTATTGCTGATTCAGTATTACTTGGTATTACAAGAGCGGCTGTTACATCTGATAGTATTATCTCTTCTGCTTCATTCCAGGAAACTACAAAAGTTTTAACAGAAGCAGCAATTAGTTCTAAAATGGATATGTTAACAGATCTTAAAGAGAACGTTGTTATTGGTAGAACTATTCCTGTAGGAACTGGTCTTCATAGAAATAAAACTGTTAAATTTTCAGTTAATCAATAAAAATAATTAAAGTAGGGCTATTGCTCTACTTTATTCTTATCAAATCTTTTGACTACAATTTTAATCTTACTTGTATTTTTTATCTCACTAGAGATTTTTGAATCAAACTGGCAAAAAGCTGAAACTTTTTATGGAGTGATTAGAAATAACTATACCGTTTATAACAAAAATATTTTCTTATTTTTTATACTTAATCCCACATTTTTTTATGCTATCTATTTATCAATGAAGTTTCAAAACTTTGGATTTTTGATGAGTAGTATCGTGATACTAAAATTTGCAGATATCTCTTTTCGGTTATTTTTAATGAAAAAGATCCAAAATGATGAAGAGATAACATCACTTGTACCTCTTGATATTAAATATTCTTTTGCTATTAGATATTTTAATGTTATTCTATACCCTATTACTTTTTTTCTGTCACTTTTATAAGATTACGGTACAACAACTTTTTCTAATACTTTTTGAATAATTTGATCAGTTGTAATATCCTGAACCATCGCTTCATAACTTAAAATAATTCTATGTCTTAATACATCTTTTACACATAAAGCAATATCAAGAGGACTTACATAATCATTACCTCTTAAATATGCTCTTGCTTTCACTGCTTTAAACATATCTATAGTTGCTCGCGGACTTGCTCCAAATTCTATATAATCTTTGATATCTTCAAGGCCGTAATTTTCTGGTTCTCTTGTTGCAAATATGATGTTAACTATATATTCTTCAAGCTCTTTGTCAATATGGATATTTTTAACTTCATTTTTTATAGTTTCTATATCATTTTTATCTAATATATTATTAATAGACTCAAAAGTTGAAAATGCTGCTTTTGATGCAATTTCATATTCTTCCTCTTTTGTATTATATCCTACTACAATTTTAAACATAAACCTATCTAGTTGTGCTTCAGGAAGATTATAAGCTCCCTCTTGTTCTACAGGATTTTGTGTTGCTAAAACTAAAAAAGGAGTTTCCATTTTATAGGTAGTTTCCCCCAATGTCACTTGTTTTTCCTGCATCACTTCTAAAAGTGCAGATTGTACTTTTGCAGGAGCTCTATTGATCTCATCCGCAAGAAGTAAGTTGGTAAAAATTGGACCTTTTTTGATTTTAAAATCACCACTTTTCATATCATAAATCTGTGCCCCAACAATATCAGATGGCAAAAGATCTGGAGTAAATTGAACTCTTTTAAATTCAAGATTTAATGATTGTGAAATAGCATTAATAGTTGTTGTTTTAGCAAGACCTGGTACACCTTCTAGGAGAATATGTCCATTTGTAAATAAACCTATAAGTAGTGAATCGATCATATGTGTTTGACCAATTACTTGTTTTGATATCTCTTTTTTTAATTCTTCAATTTTATTTTGCATAGTATCTTCTTTTTATTTTTTGTATTATAGTAAAAAAGAAATTTATTTAATATAATAAAATAAAAAAAGGGGATGAATAGTTAAATTCATCCCCTTTTATAATCTAGTTAAATTAACTATTTTTTCTTAGAATCTTTCTTAGAATCTTTTTTAGAGCTTTTTTTTGAAGCTTTTTTAGCAACTTTCTTTTTTAATGCTTTTTTTGCGATTTTTTTCTTTGCAACTTTCTTAGCAACTTTCTTTTTTAATGCTTTTTTAGCAATTTTTTTCTTAGCAATTTTTTTTGCAACTTTTTTGTTAACTTTCTTTTTTAATTCTTTTGCCATGGTAGACCCTTAATGTTTTAATTTTTATTACTATTAGTAATAAATTATAGTTATTGTACAGAGTATAATCTTAAAGTTAACTAAGTTATAGATAAAAGTAATAAAATATGGTATAATTCTGAAAATAAACAATATTTAAGTATAAAAAAGAGAGAAAATGACATTTGTAGAATTCAAAAAATTATTATTAGATGCTGATATTAGTTTACCTAAATTTAGTAAACTGATAAAAGTAAGTGAAAAAAATCTTCAATCATATAAAAAGAAAGAAGAAGTTCCTAATGCAATTGCAGTAGTTGCTAAATGTTTTGCTCAAATGAATCATAATGGTGTAGATTATAGAACAATAATTGAAGATTTAGATCTACAGGCAAAAACAAAAGAAGGTGCTGGATTCTCTTGTAAAACAAAAAAAAGCAAGTAGTTTTTAGTTAGCTTAAATTAAATTTTTTTCACTCATAATTTCTTGTGTAAAATTTTACATTTTGTATAGTGATTTGCATGAGTTTGAACTAATTTAAATTTTTTATGCTATAATAACTACAAACTATTCAAAATATATCAAAAAAAGGCAATCTAACTATATGGAAGAAACACAACAAGTAGAGACGAACACTTCTGAAACTTCAACACCTCAAAAGAAAACTACTAAAAAAGCATCAAATCCAAATACTAATACTAGCAAAAAATCAAGAACTCATGTACCGGTACAAGGACTTACAATTGATCAATTACGAGGAAAAAATACTCTAGAGCTAATTGAAGCAGGAAAAGAAGTAAATATTGAAAATCCTCAAGAGATGCAAAGACAAGATTTGATTTTTGCTATTCTAGAAGCACAAACAGTTGCTGGTGGATATATTCTTTTTACAGGAATTTTAGATATTAAAGAAGCAGGTTTTGGATTTTTAAGACCATTTGATGGAAAATTTAGTGATTCTTATAGTGATAGTTATGTAAGTGCAACACAAATTAAAAGATTTGCCCTACGAAGTGGAGATATTGTATCAGGACAAGTAAGACCACCTTCAAAAGAGAGTGAAAAATATTATGCTCTTTTAAAAATTGAAGCGATTAATTACCTCCCTGTAAATGAATCAAAAAATAGACCACTTTTTGATAACCTTACTCCCCTTTACTCAACAGAAAAATTCCAATTTGAATATGATCCTAATAAATTAACAGGACGTATTATAGATATGTTTGCACCAATGGGTAAGGGTCAAAGAGGGTTAATCGTAGCTCAACCAAAATCTGGTAAAACAGAGTTACTAAAAGAGATAGCTCACGGTATAAGTAGAAATAGTCCGGAATCTACTTTGATGGTACTTTTAATTGATGAAAGACCTGAAGAGGTAACAGATATGCAAAGAAGTGTAAATGGGGAAGTTTACAGCTCAACATTTGATTTACCTGCAGCAAATCATATTAAAGTTGCTGAGATGGTTATCAATAAAGCAAAAAGAGAAGTAGAGATGGGTAAAGATGTTGTAATTTTACTTGATTCTATTACAAGATTAGCAAGAGCTTATAATACTGTAACACCTAGTTCTGGAAAAGTACTGAGTGGTGGTGTTGATGCTAATGCTTTACACAAACCAAAAAGATTTTTTGGAGCTGCTAGAAATATAGAAGAGGGTGGTAGTTTAACTATTATTGCTACGACACTTGTTGAAACTGGTTCAAAAATGGATGAAGTAATTTTTGAAGAGTTTAAAGGAACAGGAAATAGTGAAGTTGTTCTCAGTAGAAAAGCAGCAGAGAGAAGGGTTTTCCCTGCTATGAATATTGTAAAATCTGGAACAAGAAAAGAGGAACTTCTTTTACACCCAGAAGAGTTACAAAAAATATGGATATTAAGAAATGCTATGGCAGAGATGGATGAAGTAGAATCATTAAAATTCTTATATAAAAAAATGAAAGAGACTAAAA
>JBATTX010000118.1:0-2551 GCA_049670825.1 Arcobacteraceae bacterium
TCTAGCATGATCCATACCATAAAGACCACTTAACTCATGACCTATGAAATGTGTCGCCCAATCTTGTGGAACGCCTGAGCCAATCAGACCATTGAGTGCTTGGTTTGCCATCCAAAATAGGTTTGCGTACCAAGTGTCATCTCTTTTGTCATAAGTGTTTGATAACTCATAAAGACCTCGTAAAAGTCCTTCTGCATAATAATCTTGTGCCATATATCCATGTTTGCTTGTAATATACTGTTCACAAGTGTGTACAAACGCATCGATGATACCATTTGAGAGTTGTCTGTCATCTAAACTTTTTAAAACATCTGGATCAAGAATCGCAAATGATGGATATGAAAATGCTGAATGAAAAAATCTTTTCTCTTTTGTCTCTGCTTTTGTAATCACTGAACCAGAATTAGACTCACTTCCTGTTGCTGCAAGTGTTAAAACGACACCAAGTTCTAAAGCTTTTGTAGGTGTAAATGTACCCTCAAGTAGATCCCAACCATCACCATCATGGTAAAAAGCATTAATGATATATTTTGAACCATCAACTACACTTCCACCACCAACAGCTAGTACATAGTTTACTTCATTTTCTCTACCATAAGCTACAGCTTTATCCAATGTCTCTTTTGTAGGATTTGCTTCAACGCCACCAAACTCACACCAAGTGTGATTTTGTAGTGCTTTTACCACTTGGTCATATACACCATTTTTTTTGATACTTCCACCACCATACACAACTAAGATTTTTTTATCTTGTGGTATGAGGTTTGAAATTTCAGATATTTTGCCTTGACCAAACTCAATTTGAGTAGGGTTTTTGTACGAAAATTGCATCTATTGCCTTTTTGTTATTTTATAAATTCAACAACTTCATCAAAATCTAATCTGAGTTGTTCACTTTGTTCGTTGATTCTGTATCCAAAAGGTAATACCATAGCTAGTTGGTGTTGAGTAACATCTAGTTCTAAAATCTCTTCAACTTTCTCTTTTTCAAACCCTTCAATAGGACAAGAATCAATACCAATATATGCAGCAGCTGTCATCATATTTCCAGCAGCGATATATGCTTGTTTTGATGTCCAATGGTGTACATTTTCATCACTACTTAACTCTTTTGTTAAGTGGTTTGCATAAAGACCTAAATAGAAGTCTAGTTTCTCTTGTGGCATCTCTCTTCTTCTAAATCTTGCTTCAGGAAGTCCACTTTCTGGTTTTACACTATTGATGTTTGTTAAAATAATCACTAAATGTGAACAAGTAGTAACTTGTGGTTGATCCCAACATACAGGTCTTAGTTTTGCTTTAAGTTCTTCATTTGTAATAACTAAAAACTTCCAAGCTTCCATCCCAAAAGAAGATGGTGATTTTCTTCCAGCTTCTAGTATAAATCTCATATCCTCATCAGATATTGTTTTTGTATCATCAAATACTTTGCAAGCGTGTCTAAAGTTCATTGCGTCCATAAATTTATTTTCCATTTGTTTACTCCAGTGTTAAATTATTTAGAAATTTTAGCGGTACAGAACTTAAAATATCCTTACGATACTTTAGGTATGTAATGAAATAAAATCTACTAAAGCAATTATATAGTACAATTACTAATAATAAGAGGTGAAAATGTATATAGTAAATGAAAAAGAGTTTATCTGTCCTGTAGCTATTACCAATGATATCTTCAATGATAAATGGAAGTTAGCGATCGTTTGGCATCTACTTGATGGTGACAAAAGATATAAAGAGTTACATGAAGAGGTATATGAGATTACACAAAAAACACTTACAGTAAAACTCAAAGAGTTAGAACAAAAACAACTTATCAAAAGAGAAGTTTTTGCAGAAGTTCCACCAAAAGTGGTATATTCACTTACTCCAATTGGAGAAGAGCTTCGTGATGTTTTAAATGCAATGCATACATGGGGTATAAAGTACGCAACCCAATGTGGTGAAGTACAAGAAAATACAGTATGCAAAAATAAAGCATAGAATAAAACATTAGGAAACACAATGCAAAATATTGTTACAAGTATAGATCTAGGCTCAAACTCTTTTAGAGTTTTAAAATTTGATTGTAAAGAGAATAAGTCTTTATGTGAGTTTGATACTACTGTTGGTACTGCTGATGGATTATCTAGTACAGGGAATATCTCACAAGAAGCACTACAAAGAGTAATAACAGCTATTAAAAAAAGCATTGAGGTTGTAGAATATGACCCTGCCAAAGCAGTTGCTGTTACAACCCAAGCATTAAGAAGTGCAAATAACTCAAAAGAGATACTTCAAGCTATACAAGAGCAAACAGGTGTTGTATTTACTATTATAGATGGAAAAACAGAAGGGCAACTTACACTACTGTCTATGCAAAATGCACTCAAAAGAGAAAAACTCAAAGATGATGATTTTGTACTTTTAGATATAGGAGGAGGTTCTACTGAGCTTATCATATATCAAAACAATACAAGTCATATCCAAAGCTTTCCCTTTGGTATAGTAACACTTAGCCAAAGTACAGATCAAAAAAAAGATTTACAACTCTTTCAAAGTGAAGTAGAAAAGT
>JBATTX010000119.1:0-2667 GCA_049670825.1 Arcobacteraceae bacterium
CTAAAATAGTTACATTACAAATTGATTAATTATCGATAAAAAGTGTTTATTTTCCTATCGCTTTGAGTATTTTTTCTGCGGCAATATTTTCATCCCACTCTTCTACATTGATTGTAATATCAGCAACGCTAGCATACTCTTTTACCCTTTGATCGAATATCTTTTTTGCTTCCTCAAGATTATTTAACAATGGTCTTTTTTTGAGTTTCTTTTTTGCATTCGGAGCTGTATTTAAACCTTCTAAGATTTTATCAAATGTTGATTCTAAATAGATAACTGTACCTATATTTTTAATATTTGGTTGTTTATAAAATCCACCACCTGTAGATATGATCGAGTTTGTGATGTTTTTCTCACACCAAAGAGCACATTTCTTTTCTAAATTACGAAAATATGGTTCACCCTCTTCTTCAAAAATCTTTTTTATTTTTCTATTTTCTAAACTCTCTATTAAATCGTCTGTATCAACTGCAAAATAATCACTTTGTTTCACTAACGCTCGGGCAACGGTACCTTTACCTACACCCATAAAACCAATTAATATGATATTTCCATTATCCAATGTTATTCCTTCTATCCTTGTATTAATTTAATTGTAACTACAAATTACTTATAAGTGGTATAAAATGATTTTTTCGATAAAATAATCAAAATACTATAAAAAGAGATATATAAATGGCACAAACAATAACAGAAAAAATATTTAGTAATCATGTTGGACATGATGTATTTGCAGGGGAAATTGTAAGAAGTCCTATCGACATGGTTATAGGAAATGACATTACAACTCCAATATCAATCAAAGCATTTGAAGAAAGCGGAGCAACAAAACTGGCTAATCCAGATGGATTTAGTATCGTACTTGATCACTTTATTCCAGCAAAAGATATCGCAAGTGCAAACCAAGCGAAAATAAGTAGAGATTTTGCTGCAAAGCACAATCTAAAAAACTATTTTGATGAAAAAGATATGGGTATTGAACATGCTCTTTTACCTGAAAAAGGTTTGGTACTTCCAGGTGATGTTATCATTGGTGCAGATTCACACACATGTACACATGGTGCACTTGGTGCATTTAGTACAGGTATGGGAAGTACAGATTTAGCATTTGCTATGGTAACTGGTGGAAACTGGTTTAAAGTTCCTGAAGCTATCAAAGTTGTATTTACAGGGAAACCAAGTAAATTTGTGACTGGTAAAGATTTAATTTTAGAGATTATTAGAATTTTAGGTGTTGATGGAGCTTTATACAAAACTTTAGAGTTCACAGGTGATACAATTCAATACTTAAGTATGGATGATAGATTTTCATTATGTAACATGGCGATTGAAGCTGGAGCAAAAAATGGTATTGTTGCAGTTGATGATATTACAAGAGAATTTTTAGATGATAGAGCAAAAGCAAATGGTGGATTAAGAGATACTCCAAAAGAGTTTTATAGTGATGAAGATGCTACATATTCTCAAGTTGTTGAGATTGATGTTGCAGCATTAGAACCAGTTATTGCATATCCATTCTTACCAGAAAATGGTCACTCTATTACTGAAGCAGTAGCAGACAATATTAAAGTAGACCAAGTATTTGTAGGATCATGTACAAACGGTAGATTAAGTGATTTAAAAATTGCTTCAGAGATTTTAAATGGTAAAAAAATTGCTCAACACACAAGAATGATTGTTACTCCTGGAACACAAATGATTTTAAGAGAAGCTACAAAACTTGGGTATATTGATATCTTAGTTGATGCTGGTGCTGTTGTATCAAATCCAACATGTGGTGCATGTTTAGGTGGATATATGGGTATTTTAGGTGATGATGAAGTTTGTATCTCTACAACAAACAGAAACTTCGTAGGAAGAATGGGAAGTAGAACATCTAAAGTATATCTTTCAAATAGTGCTGTTGCAGCTGCAAGTGCTATTAGCGGATATATCACTGATCCATCTTCTTTATAATATATAGATGATCGATATACCTTGCGTCATCCTATGTGGTGGTGCAAGCAAAAGGATGGGGGAAGATAAATCTCTTCTTCCTTTTAAAAACTTCAATACCCTTATAGAATACCAACACCACAAACTTTCAAAGATCTTTTCCACTGTTTATATCTCAGCAAAGAGTAATAAATTTGATTTTAATGCATCAATTTTATATGATGAATCTCAAGAAATTTACTCACCTATGCAAGCACTTTATTCAATCTTAAAAAATATAAAAGAAGAAAAAATATTTATTATAACTGTTGATGTTCCTTTTATCAAAAAAAAGACTATTGAACAGTTAGTTAAATATTCACCTATTTATGAAATAAGCATAGCAAAAGATAATCTCCATACACATAATCTATGTGGAGTCTATTCTAAAAAGATTTTGCCTATTATCAAAAAGCTCTTAGAAGATAATATTCACAAAATAAATACACTTATCAATCTATCACAAAACTCTCATATTGAACATTTTATTAATGAAAAACAATTTACAAATATAAATACTAAAGATGAATATAACAAATATATATTATAAATTTACATTATAAATTGAAGAATGTCGAGTAAATTTTAAGGTATTTATTATTTCTTTTGTGATAGTCTTAACTTATATTAATAATTAAAAAAAGTAAAGGAAAATAGATGATTGAAAATAGAAATCTAAAAGAAGATTTAAAG
>JBATTX010000120.1:0-1802 GCA_049670825.1 Arcobacteraceae bacterium
TAAAGGTAAAAGTGGTTGTTTTTTATCTACTATATCTGCTTTTGAAAATTTTACTCCTGTACTATGATCTGGACAATAACCATTTGGATTGTTTTTTAAATAATCTTGATGGTAGTTTTCAGCATCATAAAACTTCTCAAGAGGTTTTATCTCTGTAACTATTTTACCATATCCATGCTCTTTTAAAAGTGTTTGATATGTTGCTTTTGTTTGCAAAATAGCACTGTGTTGTATTGCATTTGTATAATATACACCACTTCTATAGTTATCACCTATATCATTACCCTGACCATTTACTTGTGTAGGGTCATGGATTTGCCAAAAATTTTTGATAAGTTCATTCGCTGTTACTTTACTATTGTCAAATTTTACTTTTACAGCTTCAGTGTAATTAACCACACCATCTGGTTTATCTCTTCTATATTCTAAAACTTTTTTATATGTTGGATTTGGATAGTTTCCACCCACATATCCTGATTTTACCTCTATTACTCCAGGTATTTGCTCGAAATTTTTTTCAACTCCCCAAAAACATCCTGCAGCGAATACAATTTCTACTATCATAATCTATCCTTTGTGGCAAAAGTATAATAAAGTTTTGTGTAGTGTTTGTGTAATGTGAAAATTATTTTGTCATAGATTTAGCAATATCAAGAAGATTTTGCTTTATTTTATATGTTGAAGAGGTGATATAGTCTATATCTTTAAAAATAAAATCACCATTTGTATAAGTCACAACTAAACTATCACTATACTCTTTTTCTAAAAGCTTTTCTATTGCAAACGTAATAAATTCTGTTGCCATGAGTCTATCATGAACAGTTGGATTTCCACCTCTTTGAATATGTCCTAAAATTGTAGCTCGCGTTTCAATACCTACTTCATTTTCTAACCATTTGACTAAATTTTCAGTTTGATTTGTACCTTCTGCAACGATACATACAACATAGTTTCGTCCATTTTTTATCTCTTTTTTGAGTCTCTTTTTTAAAGATTTCAAATCATATTCTAACTCAGGAATAATACATATTTCAGCACCAGAAGTTAAAGCAGAAACTAAAGCTAAATACCCACAGTCTCGACCCATTGTTTCAACAACACACGCTCTCTTAAATGAACTAGAGGTATCTCGTATAGCATCAGTGGCACCACGAATAATATTTAATGCAGTATCAACTCCCAAACAATAATCTGTACCAAATATATCATTATCAATAGTAGCAGGTATTCCTACAAATGGAACATCGAAATCATCACTAAATTGTTTTAATGCACGAAAAGAACCATCGCCACCTAATATAATTAGTTTTTTGATATTGTGAGATTGTAAATTTTTGTAAGCTTTTTTTCTATATTTGTAGTCAAAAAATCTTTTTGATCTTGAAGAGCGTATGATGGTACCACCCTCATGGATGATACCTGCAACATCACAATGTGTTGCTAGTTTTATTTTGTTGTCAATCAATCCTTCTAATCCATCATAGACTAAAAAGGGTTTTAAACCTTTGAGGAAGCAATAATCAACAAACTGTTTTATAGCAGGGTTCATCCCTGCACAATCACCGCCTGAAGTTAGTATTGCTATTGACATATTATTCGAATTTTACAATTCCTGTTTCATTTAACATAATAATTAAAACAGCTATTGGCGCTACATATCTAATCATAACTAACCAAATTCTATATAATTTTTCCCCCATAAATGGAACAAGTCTATTTCGTAATTGCTCTTTATCCATAACATAACCAACAAAAATAGCAATAAAAATACCACCAATTGGCATTAATATAGCTGCTGTTGT
>JBATTX010000121.1:0-3247 GCA_049670825.1 Arcobacteraceae bacterium
CTATTCAGCTTTTTTCCAATCTTTATAAAGAGCTTCGTGCTCATTTATCTCTTCTTGACTTGGTTTTCTTCTACAAGATAAGAAACCTTTACTACCATCACATGATTCAAATGGAAATACTGTTGCATACACCCAATAATATCCACCATCTTTTGTTGCATTTTTTACATATCCTGTCCAGATATTTCCACTTTGAACTGTTTCCCAAAGTGATTTAAATGCAGCTTTTGGCATATCTTGATGTCGTACCATATTGTGTGGTTGATTCATAAGCTCTTCGAGTGTATAACCTGCTACTTTACAAAAGTCATCATTTGCAAATTTGATAATCCCTTTTGCATCTGTTTCACTTACTAAAAAAGCAAATTCATCTAATACTGTTTCTCTTGCCATATTTATTTAGCCTTTATTGAAATACTTATTTAGAATACAAATAAATCTAAATGTTATTTACAATATTTTATCTATTATATTCTTTGAAATAACTTTGCAATCTGCTGTTATTTTTGAATTTTGAATTGTGATTATATCATTTTCTTTTATATCATCCAAGTTAATTATAGTATTTTGAGCTGTAAGCTGTACAAAACCTTTTTTATCTTTATTTTTAGGATGATTTAACACATAATTATTTTTTATAAACTGTAATTGATCGTTTTTTACTTTTATTGTTTGATTAAAAGCATTTTGAAATTGTTGTTTCAAATTTAAAATTTTTGATTCTATAAACTCAAATCTTTTTTTAAATGATTGTTGCTCAAAACTATTTATAAGATGTTTTAAGTTTTGCTCTTTTTGAAAAAGTATTGTTTTAAATTTATGGTTAAAATCATCCATTAAACTATCAGTATATTGTCTTAATTCATTTATATTTGGTGTTGCAATCTCTATGGCATTTGAAGGAGTGCTAGCCCGACAATCTGCTACAAAATCAGAAATAACAAAATCATTTTCATGCCCTACAGCACTAATAATTGTGATTTTAGCTTCATAAATTGCATCTGAAACTATCTCTTCATTAAATGCCCACAAATCCTCAGTGCTTCCACCACCACGACCAACAATCAAAACTGAGCTATCTAAATGTGTACTTGCCATCTCATCAACTCTTTTGATATTCCGTACAATACTCTCTTTTGAACCTTCTCCTTGAACCAAAGTTGGCAAAAGAATCATTTCACATAAAGGGTATCTAGCATTTAAGATCTTTTTCATATCTTCAATAGCAGCGCCTGTATTTGATGTAATTACATAAATTCTTTTAGGATACAAAGGCAACGGTTTTTTTAATGATTTATCAAAATAACCTTTAATTTGTAGTTTAGCCTTAAGCTGTTCATATGCTAAAGCTAAAGCCCCTACTCCACTTGGTTCGATTTTTTGACATAAAAGTTGGTAGTTACCTCTTGGAGTATAAACAGTTATATTACCACTTATGACAATTTTAGCACCCACTTCAAGTTTAAACTTAAGATATTGAGCATTTCCTTTAAACATTACGCAAGATATTGTCGATTTATTATCTTTGATGCTAAAATAGATATGTCCAGAGTTATGATAAGTAAGGTTAGATACTTCACCCTCTACATACACTGAACAAAATGTTGTTTCTAAAATACCTTTAATTTGTTCATTTAAAGTACTTACTGATATTGGAGAATTCACTAACCTTATATCTTTCTAGCAATAAATGTTGTACTCATATCTAGAGAATAACCTTTTACAAAAATTGGCTCCAACCCAACCTCTTTTAACTCTTCACACATCTGTTTTGTCGTTATAAATGCTTCAATTGATTCTGGTAAATATGTATATGCATCTTTGTTTTTTGAGACAAGTCCACCAATATGTGGCATTAGATTATTCATATAAAATTTTGTTAATTTAGCAGGGAAATCGTTTTTGTCATTTTTAGTAAACTCTAAAATAACACAAAGACCATCTTTTTTTAGAACTCTTGCAAACTCTTTTAATCCCTCTTTTCTTTTAACAACATTTCTAATTCCATAAGAGATAGAAAGTATATCAACAGATTTATCCTCAATAGGCATATCTTCAGCTCCAGCTTCTACAAATGTACGGTGTGGTATTTTTGTTTTACCAACAGCCATCATTCCAACACTTGGATCAACACCCACTATCTCATCGATTTCGATGCCATTTACTTTAGCTACATCTTCCCAATCGATCATCAAATCACCAGTACCACATGCTACATCAACTATTTTTGTAAGATGAGATTTTCCATAAAAGTTATACGCCATATTACACGCTTTTTTTCGCCATCTTTTATCAATACCCATACTTAAAACTCTATTTGCTATATCATATGTTTTAGCAATATCATTAAACATTTTTACTATTTCTTCTTGATTATCTCTATTTTCTTCTGCCAATTTTTTACCTTAAAATATATATTTAGCTACTATTAAGCCCATTATAAATCCAATGTTTAAAGCCACAATTATTTTCATATATGTAAGCTTTTTATCACTATTTGGAACATAATTTAAAATACTTTCTTGTTGAGCTAAACTATTATCAAAATTTTTTGATGCTATATCTATTTTTTTTAATACTTGCTGTAAAGTTATCTCACTTAGTTCAAGTTGATCAGCTAACTCTTTTGCTTGTTTAAAACTCATATCACTCATAAGATTGTCCTATTTTTTTATATCAATCCATCTATCTAAAGTTACAAAAATACCATTTAAAGTTCCCAACACATAATCTTTTGCTTCTGTTTGTAATCTTCTAAAAAATAGGTATTTTAATGCGGCTTCTCTATCCCCAGCCTCTTTTGCTTCTAACGCTTTTACTGAAAAATCTGTATTATTGTGAGCCATCTCCCAAACAGTACTTCCTAAATATCTGCTCATAGTGATAACTTTGTCATTTTTTACTGCAAAATATCTCGGATCTTTTACAAAGTCAGTAATTGTAGAATTACTACCTAAATATTTGTGACCAAAAAAGTTTATAAATTGCTCTTCAAGATAATCTTGCTCAGTGCTAATTGCTCTATTTAAAGCAAAAAAGAGATTTTCAGTAGAGTTTCTCTCTATTTTTCTAAGTTTTTTCATTGTTGCAATTGCATTTTTACCATCAAGTTCACCATCACCCATAGGGACAATCCACTTCACATTTCCAAATGTTCCAACTTTAGCTATCTCATCAAGAACCAAAGATGAAGTTTTGTTTCCACCAACATCAACAATAACTTCATGGTTATCATCCATTAAAATCA
>JBATTX010000122.1:0-2408 GCA_049670825.1 Arcobacteraceae bacterium
GTAAGTGGATTTACTAGTGTTGGATATGACGTAATTCAAATAGGTCCTATGCCAACACCTGCAATAGCATATTTAACAGAATCAATGAGATGTGATGCTGGTATTATGTTAAGTGCTTCACATAACTCTTTTGAAGATAATGGGGTGAAGTTTTTTAATTCTCATGGTGATAAATTAAGCAACGATATAGAAAAAGAGATTGAAGATATCTTTTTTAATAATGAGTTGATAATTTCATCTCAATGTACTGATAAAGAGATAGGAAAAGCAAAAAGAATTGATGATGTAATTGGAAGATATATTGTTTCAATTAAAAGTTCATTTCCTAAAGATCTTACTTTAAATGGTATGCGAATAGTTCTTGATTGTGCAAATGGAGCAGCATATAAAGTTGGTCCAACAATTTTTGAAGAGTTGGGTGCAGATGTTGTGGTTGTAAATAATAAGCCAGATGGATTTAATATCAATGAAGAGTGTGGTGCACTACACCCTAAAGCACTTGGAAAACTAGTAACTGAGTATAGAGCTGATATTGGTATTGCACTTGACGGTGATGCTGATAGATTAGTTGTAGTTGATGAAAAAGGTGAAGTTGTAGATGGTGATAAACTTATCGGTTCTATGGCTGTATATCTTAACGAAAAACAACTTTTACAAGGTAAAGGGTGTGTTACTACAGTTATGAGTAATAAAGCTTTAGAAGACTACCTCAATGAGAATGGGATTGAATTGTATCGCTCAAATGTTGGCGATAAGTATGTTTTAGAGATTATGAAAAAAGAGAATATTAACTTTGGTGGTGAACAAAGTGGACATATTATTTTTTCTGATGTAGCAAAAACAGGTGATGGACTAGCTTCAGCTTTACAAGTTATTGCTATGATTTTAAGTAGTGGCAAAAAAGCAAGTGAAGTATTAAATCCTTTTGAGCTCTATCCTCAAATTTTAAAAAATTTAATGGTTGAAGAGAAAATACCTTTAGATCAACTCAAAGGGCTTGAAGAGTTACTCATTAAATTTAGAGCTTTAGGTTTACGAGATCTTATACGATATTCTGGAACTGAAAATAAAATCAGACTTTTACTTGAAGGTAAAGATCAAAAAGTTGTAGAGAACTCAATGAGTGAACTGAAAAATTTTATAAAAAGTAATTTATGTTAAAAAAACTTTTTTTATTTATTGCACTTTTTGTTGGTTTATTTTTATTAGATCAATATATAAAAATGCTTTTTGTAGGTGGATTTGAACGACCAGGAGAATGTATATCTTTAGTTTTAGTATATAACTATGGGGTAGCATTTTCTATGTTTGCTTTTTTAGCTGAAAATTTAAAATATATTCAAATAGCAATTATGCTTGGTGGTATTATCTATCTAGCTTTAAATAAAGATATATTTCGACTCTATTATATTCCTGCTGCATTAATACTTGCAGGTGGATCAAGTAATATTTATGATAGATTTATCCATGGTGGTGTTGTTGATTATGTTTATTGGCATTGTGGGTTTGATTTTGCAGTCTTTAATTTTGCTGATGTGATTATCGATATTGGAGTAGTTTTAATATTACTTATAAACTATTTAGAGTATAAAAAAAAGAAGATTACAAACTAAATAGTTTGTAATCTTTGTAACTCTTCTTTTACTAAATCTACATGTAACACTTCTGTTGTCACACCTGCTTTTTTAGTCTTCTTTCTTACTGATACTTTATCATAAATAGCAGCTATATTTCCCTCTGGATTGATAATAAATGTAGTTCTAACTACACCCATACTTTCTCTACCCATAAACTTTTTAAGTTGCCATACACCATATGCTTCACAAGTTGATTTATCTTCATCTGCAAGTAGCGTGATATCTAAATTTTGCTTTTCTATAAAATTTTGATGTTTTTTAGGGCTGTCTGGACTAACACCTAAAATAACTGCATCTAAGTCATCAAATTGCGGTAGTGCCGCTGTGAAGTCACAAGCTTGTGTTGTACACCCTGGTGTGTTGTCTCGTGGATAAAAGTATAAAACAATCCATTTACCTTTTAAATCTCGTAAACATATCTCAACTTCATCTTGATTTGGGATACAAAAAGGTGGTGCTGGGTTTCCTATTTCTAACATATAATGTTCCTTACTATTGTGTGATTATTCTTTTTTATTATAACTTATTTTTCATATAGAATAAACTAAAATAAGATACTAATGCAATCAGTGAAGAATATAAAAAGAGATATTCTCCATACACTTGACCTGACACTATAGCTCCAATAAATCCACCTAATCCATAGGCGATTCCAAGCATGAATTGTTGTGCTAGTTTTTTATTTGAATATATTTTGTAAAGAAATAGTATCACAGCACTATGATACAGTCCAAAACTAAAAGCATGTAACCCTTGTGTAAAAAATGAGAT
>JBATTX010000123.1:0-1820 GCA_049670825.1 Arcobacteraceae bacterium
GTAAAATAGATCTAAATTATGCAAAGTTAGAACTTATAGATGCTTTTGCTTTACTTCCTAATAGTTTTAGACAAAATATAAAAAATCATATACTGGTGTATGAATTACCAGAAAAAGTAGAACTTACTGAAGTTCAAAAAAATATTTTAGATTTTAAAACAAAAAACATTATTTTAAAGATTAATACAACTTCAATGAACAATAAGGTAGAATATTTGCTTAATTACAATTTAGAAAAGAAAAAAATATCAAATATAAGCATGGATAGATGGATATACTGAAAAAAGAGATTTGTTTTTTATCAAAAGATAAAATGTATTGTACTAAAGGTGATAAAAAATTCAATAAAGAATTGATCTTATCTCCATATTATTATTGGTATTTTGAAAAGAAACTTCCCGTTACAAATATAAAAAGAGCAAAAGCAATAGTCTCCCAGATGCTTGAAAGTTCTTTACCTACAGACAAAAACTTTCAGTTTATTTTAAGACAAAAAGAGAAAAATGTTTTTGATATATTTGTATTAGATTATGATTTGTTGATCTCAAAACTCAATACTCTTGGTATCGAAAAAGAGCGAATATCAAGTATATCTTTTAGTCATCTCGAATTTGAAGAGAGTTACATAGAGTTAGACGATACTATTTTACTAAGTTTTCAAGACTCTGTAGCTGAAATATCAAATACGATTAACTATGAAGTAAATTTATTGAAAATTGATATTCATGATTTTCTTAAAAACAAACAAAAGCTTTCTTTTAAGTATAGCTTTTCAAAAGGAAATCTGTTACAAAAAACTATTGATTTTTTAGACACAAGTTTTATACCTGTTGCATCGGTATTTATTTTATTGATAAGTTCTTTGATGATACAACTTTTTACTTCACAGAATATACTTAAAATTAATCAAGAAAAAAAAGAAAATCTTCTCAAAACGCAAACCTATGCAACACATAGCGTACAGCTTAAGTATGTAATGGATGAGATGTTGCAAATCGATTTTAAACAAAAAAATTTAAAAAATAGTATGAAAAAATTAACAAAAATAAATGCTAATGCAACGACATACATTGCTAAAGTTGAGTATGACGATGGTGATTGGTTTTTGGATGTTGTCGCACCTGACAAAACTCAAGCAGACAATCTTATAAAAAACAACAAATTTAGTTTTGTAAGAGAAGATAAAAATATTTTTAAATACGAGAAGGTTAAATGAATACAAACAACAAACTTTTAATTTTACTCACACTATTTATAGTTACGATTGTTTCTTTATTTTATGTGGATTCTTCAAATAAAGATGTAAAAGAGCAATTTTATCTTTATGAAAAGACAGCTAATGAGATTGCTATTATAAAAAATTTAAAAGAATACTATGGGGATAAAAAATCAAATAAAAGAAAAATCAACAACACAATAAGTAAATATAGCTCAAAAATAGCAAATAAAAAAGAGGACAAAAATAGTTTAGAATTTACTGTAAATAAACTCAGTCATAAAGAACTTGATAGTTTAAATAAAGAGATTTTAAATAGTGGTGTAAAAGTTATCAAATTAAATATAAGAAAAATAGATGCAAATAGCGGCGAGCTGTTTTGTAAGGTGATGTTTTGATAGTTTTACGAATTTTATTTTATAGTATTGTTTTTTTAGCTACATTAGTATATTTTTTACCTACTAATCAATTAGTAGGATATGCAAATACTATAGTTTTGTCACAATATCAAATAGATGCAAAGTTAGAATTTGATAATGATTTATTAAGTCAGATCTCAAATAATAGTAAAATAGATTATAAAAAACAGCGAGTGGCAAATATA
>JBATTX010000124.1:0-1739 GCA_049670825.1 Arcobacteraceae bacterium
AACTTTGATATTTTTAGAGAGTATGCTTGGGGATCTGACCTTGTAAGTGATGCTACTATTCGAACAGAGTTAAGTAGGTTACGAAAAGTACTTAAAGAGGATTTTATTCAAAATAATAAAGGGATAGGATATAAAGTCGACAGATATGTGATGTCGCCTAAATAATACTCTAGGCAATTTTATTTTTAACTATGAAGAGAGGTGAGTTATCTCATCTAAAATGAGTTTTAAATCTTGCATACCCGCATCAAGTTTCTGCACAATCTCTTTTTCTAAACAATCTTTTGTCATATGTTCTTCTATACTCACACCCAATGCTATAGCTTGCTCTTTTCTTTTATCAAAATCTTCTATATTATACATGGCTTGCGTATCAGACAAAACATCTCCTTGCTTTTAAAAATAAGGTGAAATAATAGGATAATAAACTTAATGTAACTTTGATAATCTCAATATGTAATCGATAAAGTTATAAATTAAATTTTCTTAAAGAATAGTAACAAAATCAACATATGTTAATGAAATATATTCATCAAAACACTATACTTTTTTATGGTGTTAAATTGATAAAAAGATTAATATTGAATTAATAAACAACCCAAAGAAACATTTAAGGCATAAAACTATAATATCCGCTCAATAAATGAACGACGGTCATTCATTTGAAAAATTGGAGGTAAAGATGGCTATTATTGTTGATAAAGTACAAAAAAGAAGAGATATCGCTCTATCTTGCAGTGAGTTGCTCCTTGAAAAAGGGATCAAAAAACTCACCGTTGCAGAAGTTGCAAAAACTGCAGGTGTATCAAAAGGGAGTATTTATGACTATTTTGATCATAAAGAGGATATTGTATTTGAAGTAATAAGAAGTCATATTTCGGAGTATCAAAAGGAACTTGAAGCACAAATCACTCCAGAACACACCACAAAACAGAAAGTTTTGTTATTGTTTGATTTTGTACTCAACGATAATGAACGATTTGAAAAACACCAAAATATTTATAAAGAGTATATGAGTATAAATATAGCTGGTGAAAATGAAAATATGTGCTCTTTTGATAATGAGTGTGGAGAGTTTTTTACTACAAAATTACACTCAATAGTTCAAGAAGGTATAGACAAAGGTGAATTAGTGAACTCTTCAAAAGATTTAGTTGAGGGTTTATTGGCTACAGAAAAAGGTTTTTTGGTTTTAAAATGGACTGAAAATAGAGATGTGAAAAAAGGGTTTAGAACTTTTTTAGACACAATTTTTGATTTAATAGAGGTGAAAAAATAATGATAAAGAAATTAATGATAGTAGCAGGTTTAGCAGTATTTAGTTTTGGTGCTGCACCACAAGCTGCTTTGGTAAATACAGCAAAAGTGATAAAGGGTGAAGTCAACCCTTTAGAAGAGTTTATCGGAACATTGAAATTTTCAAAAACATCAGCAGTAGCAAGTCAAACTAGTGGTGTAGTAGATAGCATCAATTTTGAAGCAGGGGACCACTTGCGAAAAGGAGATGTTCTTTTACAAATCGATTCTGAGATTTTAGATGCACAAATTGCATCTTTAAAAGCAAGTGTAAATATTGCTAAAATTGATCTTGAAAACGCTTCAAGAGATTATAATCGCTACAAAGAGTTAATTGAGCAAAAATCTATCTCACAAAAAGTGTATGATGATAGCTATTTTAGATTTAATACAGCAAAACAAAATCTTAATATGGCAGAAGCAAAACTAAACGAACAGCTTAT
>JBATTX010000125.1:0-1596 GCA_049670825.1 Arcobacteraceae bacterium
CCTGAAGAGGAGGTATGTTCAGACTATAATTTTGAAGCAGGACACACACCAGAAATTTCACTTCAAAATATTCCACAGTACACAAGAAAAATCATCTTAAGTTTTTCAGATGAAACATTTGAAGGGATGAGAGATGGTGGACATGGTGTTATTGCTTATAGTTTAGATATAGGAACAACAAATACAACTATAGCTTCTATCCAAGGAGAAACATTTGATCTACCTGATCAATTCAAATCTGTAACTGCACATAGAGGTGTAAAATATGGAAAAGAAGAAGGTGCGTACTTAGCTCCATGTTCAGGAGGCAAAGGAAATACTTATAGTGTACAAATCCAAGCCGTAGATGATAAAGACAAAGTTTTAGGAACTACCTCTTTAACTCTTGGAAAATATTAAAACAAAATCCATCTTTATTAGATGGATTATTGTAACAATGCCAATAACTCTTCCCCACTAAACTTCACATCTTCTTGCTGTTTATTTTCATCGAAGATTCCATCTTGAAGTGCTTTTTTCTTCTCTTGAAGCTCTAATATTTTTTGTTCAATACTATTTTCGATAATAAGTTTATATACAAACACAGCTTTTTTTTGCCCTATTCTGTAGGCTCTGTCTGTTGCTTGATTTTCAACGGCTGGATTCCACCATGGATCATAGTGTATCACTGTATCTGCTTGAGTAAGATTCAGCCCCACTCCACCAGCTTTGAGTGAGATAAGAAATATTTTTGCATCACCATCTGTGAACTTCTCTATTACTTGCTCTCTATTAATTGTTGCACCTGTGAGTTTTGTATATGATATCTCTTTTTCTAACATTTTGTTTTCAATAATTCTTAACATAGATGTAAACTGTGAAAATACAAGTATCTTCCGTCCTTCACTTAAAAGTTCATCTACTAAATCTAAAAAGAGTTCTAGTTTTGCAGATTCTTGTACTTTTAAAGCCTCTTCAATATTGACTAAACTCGGGTCACAACACACTTGTCGTAGTTTTAAAAGGGCATCAAGTATCGTAATATGCGAAGAGCCAAGCCCTTTACTCGATACAGCTTCTCGAACTTTTTTCTCCATCGTTACACGTATCGATTCATATAGTTTGGACTGTTTGGAGTCAAACTGTGTGTATTTTACAATCTCAGATTTTAAAGGTAACTCGTGGGCAACTTTCTCTTTTGTTCTTCGTATCATAAATGGTTTGATACGATTATTGAGCTGTTTTTGTTTACCAAAATCGTTCTCTTTTTCAATAGGGTTTTGGTAGTAGTTTTTAAAAAATGACAAAGTATCTAAAAAGTTTGGCATCAAAAAGTCAAAAATACTCCACAACTCCCCAAGATGATTCTCTATTGGTGTACCACTTAAAGCAAGTTTATAACTACTTTTTAACTCTTTGAGAGCTAAAGTCATTTTTGCTTTTGGGTTTTTAATCTTTTGCGCTTCATCTAAAATGATATAAAAAAACTGCTCTTTTAAAAACAACTCCTTATCTCGTAATATCAAAGGATAGGTTGTGAGTAAAATATCGTAGTTTTGTATCTCTTTAAATCTTTCAAAACGACCACTTCCATGTAGTGATAATACTGATAGGTTC
>JBATTX010000126.1:0-20271 GCA_049670825.1 Arcobacteraceae bacterium
TCCTCTTTTTGAGGTTCTTCAACTATTGAAAATATATACTCATCACCAATTTTTGTACCTGCTAAGTTGTACTCTTTTACACCATTAATAAATGGCTCAACTATAATCTCATCATCAAACTCAAATGCTACATCTAAAGCATAAGATAACTCCTCCTGAGATTTAACGATAGAAACACCAATACTACTCCCTAATCTTACAGGTTTGATAATAGCAGGAAAATTTTCAATAACAACAGTATCATTTTTATTAAAATATTTATAATCAACTGTTTTTACACCAATAGAATTTGCATACGCTTTTGTCAAGAACTTATTACAACTAACTACACACGCTTCAACTCTAGGTCCTACAAACGGAATATTGAAAAATTTAAACATACCAGCTAGTACACCATCTTCACCGTCTCCACCATGAATAAGATTTAACAACACATCAAACTCTAAATTTTTAGCTTTAAAAAGTCCCCTTTTTACAAAACCATTTTGAGTAATTTCTAATTTATCACATTTTTTATAATCACTACTACTAAAAAGACTTGATTTCATTATATCTGTTGGGATATGATAAAACTCTCTATTTTTATCAATAAAAATATATACAAGTTCGTTGTTTAAAACTTTCTTCATAGTTATAGAACTAACTATACTAATCTCGTGTTCAAAACTCTGTGCTCCAAATACTATCGCTATTTTTTTACTCATATTTTTCCTAATTATCTTTGTAATTTCTTTAATGCTTCTTTAACAATTCCTGATGTATCAGTTTGTGTACATGTGCTTAAAACTTTATTTATTTGATCTTTTTTAAATCCTAAAGATTCCAGTGCCATAACTGCTGCGGTAGCATTTTCACCAAAGTTATTTTCCGCTGTATCAGTATTTGCCAACACAAACCCACTTAACTCCACTAAAATTCTACTTGCACCTTTTGGACCAATTCCTGGAACTCTTTTAAGCATAGCAATATCAGAAGTTTCTACAATTTGCGCAAAACTACTTGGTGTAAATGTACTACAAATAGCCATAGCAGCTTTTGGTCCTACACCGTTAATTTTTATAACAGTATCAAACAATGTTTTTTCATTTATATCTAAAAAACCAAATAGATTGTTGCTATCCTCTTTGATTATTTGTGTAGTATGTAGTCTTACAGTTTCTTCTATAATTGCTGAACTACAATTTATAGATACAAAAACTTCGTATGTAAGACCTTGTACATTTATATGTATAAGTGTGGGTTCTTTTTTAACAACCTTTCCTTCTATTCCTACTATCATTTTCTCTTTTCTTTTATCAATTATTTATTTGCATTTAGATTCTATTATACCATATTTTTGCTTTATTATCTCGAATAAGCAAGTGAGATTATATTTTACATTCAAGTCAATTCTTCTATAAAACAACATAAAAATAATCTCTAAATTAATTTAATTTATTGTAGAATCATTTGTTAAATGTAATTTATCATATTAAAAAAAGGAATATTACTATGCAAGATAAAAAGCTAGATATCATTGAACAACTATGTGAAGTTATACAAGAGTCTGAAGAGATGTCTCTTCAAGTTATGGATCACTTAGATGTAGTTTTAGAAAAACTTGATTTATTACAAGAAAGTAAAGAGTTACAAAATGACATTGATGGTATTAAAAATAATATTTTTATGACACAAGAGTCAATGCAAGCACAAGATTTACACAGACAAAAAATAGAAAGAGTAGTAAACAACCTTGACCCTGAAAATACAAAATTTGCCTCTAGTGCAAAACATTTATCTGGTGATGATACTAGTGATTTAGTAGATGAAGATGAGTTAGCCGCACTTATTGCAGCTGCAAACGCTTAAAAGGCTATAACATGAGTATTCAGAGAATTGTGGGACTACATGTTTTTGATGATAGTACATATAAAACATATAGAGAAAAAATGACTCCTATTTTAAAAACATACGGTGGAGGATTTGCGTATGATTTTAAAATAGAAGAGACTTTACAAAATGAAAGTGGTAAACCTATCAATCGTTTATTTGTAATATACTTTAAAGATGAAGATGCACTCAATGAATTTTTTTCAAATCCTCAATATTTAGAAATCAAACAAGAATTTTTTGAGAAATCAGTAGATTCTACTGTTGAAATAGGAAGGTATCTATCGAATTAGATACACTCCTTACACTTTCCATTTACTATGACATTATTTACTATGTAACCATCTAACTTTATATCGAGATCACTTAAACACTCAATTTTATTACAATTTAAACATACAAAGTGCGCATGAGGAATGAGACGTAACTCAAAATATCTTTTTTTATCATTTGATTCAAAGGAGTTTAGTATCCCCTGCTCTTCAAACTTTGATATATTTCGATAAAACGTTGCTTTATCCATAGAAATATCTGACTTTATATCCTCATAACTTAATGGTTTTCTTGCTGCTTGCAATATTTCAAGAAGTGCTACCCTTGCTGTTGTTAGCTTGATTTGTTTATTTTTTATTATCTCTTCTATTTTCATAATATAATTATATCATATTAAACTTTATGCAACTAAGTTGCAATTAAGAGAAAGTGATATAAAATTCGCAACACACAAAATGCAACTAAGTTGCAAAAAGGAAATAAAGTGAAAAAATTAATAGTTACAGCGTTATTAGGACTTACGACATTTACGTATGCAAATGTCAATGCAGTAGTAAGTATTTTACCGCAAGAGACGTTTTTAAAAAAAATTGGTGCTGATAAAGTAAATGTATCATTGATGGTACAACCTGGAAAATCTCCACATACATACGAGCCAAAACCATCACAAATGAAAGATATTAGTCAAGCTGACCTTTATTTTTCTATTGGAGTTGAATTTGAGCATGTTTGGTTAAAGAAATTTCAAAACCAAAATAAAAAAATGCTTGTAGTTGATATGGGTGAAGGTATTCATAAAATCGAAATAGCAAAACATTCTCATGGTCATGAAGATGAAGCTATCAAAGATGAACACAAAGGCCATGATCATGGAGATGATGAACATGATGAAGATAACTTAGATCCACATATCTGGACAAGTCCATCAAATGTAAAAGTAATGGCTCACAATATTTATAATCAACTTGTAAAAATAGATAGTGAAAATACAGCATATTACAAAAAAAATCTCGAAACATTTTTACAAGAGATAGAGCAAACAGATAAAAAAATCAAAGAGTACCTAAAAAACACTCCAAAACACACGAAGTTTATGGTGTTTCATCCATCGTGGGGATATTTTGCAAAAGATTATGACCTAGAGCAATTTGCTATAGAATCAGGTGGAAAAAATCCAAAACCAAAACAACTAGCACATCTTATCGATGAAGCAAAAGAGGAAAATGTAAAAGCTGTGTTTACTGCACCTGAATTTTCAACAAAATCAGCAAAACAAATCGCAAAAGAGGTAGGAATACCAGTAGTAAAAGTAAGCCCATTGAGTGCTTCATGGAGCGAAAATCTTATCGGACTAGCAAAAGCTATTTCAAACAAATAAAAACAAAAGAGTATTTTTACTCTTTTGTCTTATTCTCTCATTGTGCAACTTAGTTGCACTTATTTATACTTGTTAAATAAACATTTCGCTAAAATACAAAAAATTACACTAAAGAAGTTTCATGTCAATCATTGAGATAAAAAACCTTACATTTTCTTACGATAAACAAATAGTACTAGAAGATATTAACTTAACAGTCGAGGATAAAGATTTTCTAGCAATCATAGGACCAAATGGTGGTGGAAAATCTACCCTTTTAAAAACCATTTTGGGTATCAACCAGATCAAAAAAGGTAGCATCCAAATTTTAGGTGAAAAACCCTCTTTAAATCTTGCAAAACTTGGGTATGTACCACAAAACACAAACATCAATACAAACTTTCCTATAAAAGTTATAGAGGTAGTTATGATGGGTCATATACGAGATAAAAACGAGGAGCTTAAAAGTAAAAGCTTTTTACATAAATACTTCAAAATAGGCTATAACGAATTTGAGAAATCCTGTGCTTTATCTGCTTTGAAACAAGTAGGTATGGAAGAGTTTGCAGATAAAAAAATAGGAACTCTCTCAGGTGGTCAAAGACAAAGAGTGATGATCGCTCGTGCACTTTGTAGCCACCCTTCTATTTTGATACTTGATGAACCAACTGCAAGTATTGATGTAAGCTGGCAAAAACAGATATATGATTTGCTAAAAGAGCTTAATAAAACTATCACTATTATTGTAGTTAGTCACGATATTTCGGTTATACTTGGTTATGCTTCAAAAGTTGCACATATAAACAAAATCATCACTTACCACGACATATCAAAAAAAGAGAACAAACTACACTCAAATGAAAATGACCACTTTTGTGAAGTGGAGATGTTACAGATGCTTGGTGAATCAAAACCAAAAGGAACATGCCAATGTTAGAGTTATTTCAATTTGAATTTATTCAAAACGCTATCATTGCTGGACTTTTAGTAAGTATTGCTTCTGGTATCATTGGTTCACTTATTGTAGTAAATCGTATGGTGTTTTTAGCAGGGGGAATTGCACACACCTCGTATGGAGGAATAGGACTAGCAGTATATTTTGGACTTCCTATTTTTCTAGGAGCTTCTGTTTTTGCAGTGCTTGCGGCATTACTCATGGCAGTTATCACACTTAATCAAAGAGATAAAATAGATACATTCATAGGTCTTATTTGGGCAGTTGGTATGGCTATAGGGATTATTTTTGTAGATTTAACCCCAGGCTATAATGTAGACTTGATGAGTTATCTTTTTGGTTCAATTTTAGCAGTTGGAAATGAAGATTTACAATATATGAGTGTACTTTTAACAGCAATTATTATCATTGTAACACTATTTTATAGAGAGATTTTATCTGTTTCTTATGATAGTGAATATGCAAGTTTAAGAGGAGTAAATGTAAAGTTTTTTTATACACTTATTTTGGTACTATCTGCATTAACTGTTGTAATTGCTATCAAAGTTGTAGGACTGATTTTAGTTATTGCACTTTTAACTATTCCTATTTATATTGCTGAAAAGCTTTCAAAATCTTTGGGAATGATGATGTTTGTAGCAGGATTATTGTCATCTGTATTTACACTTGTGGGATTGTTCTTTTCATACCAATTTGACTTAACAAGTGGAGCAAGTATTATATTAGTAAGTGCCGTAGCATTAAGTATATTTTTACTAGTTACAAAGATATTAAAACGATGAAAATTTTAGTATCGTTTCTTTTTCTTGTACAAAGTTATATCTATGGGTGTACTCTATGTGCTACAGATATACCACGAGTTTTAGTAGATGCTACAATCTCTTATGAAAAAAAGCAAACATCATTTGATGTCAAGTGGCATTTTCATGAAGAGTTTGTTAAATCTCTGACACAATACGACCTCAATGAAAACCAAACCTTTGAACCAAACGAGCAAGATCTCATCAAAGAGAGCTTAGTAACCTATCTTGAAAACTTACACTATTTAACCGATATAGAGTATAAACATATAAACAAACTTACAGAACCTAACTTCATCGAAGATATAAAACCAACCTTTTCAAAACTTGAATTTGCAAACAACACAATGACCTATCACTACAAATTTTCGTTACCTTTTGCATTAGAAAATAAACATACTTTATATTTAGGATTTAGTGATGATGGAGATAATTTTAGTTTTACAATTAGAAATTTACTTTTGCATAATTACAAATATGCCTATTCACTAGAAAATAAACTTATTTATACAAAAATAAAACTTGATGATCCTTCTATTATAGAAGTAAAAAAAATCGCACCGATACAAAAAGATGATAACCTCACTTCAGAAAAAATCACACCTCAAAAAGTTGAACAACAATCACAAACATACATGGGGTTTTTATCACAAAAGCTAAATACTCTAAAAGAAAAGTTAAAAATAACCCTCAAAGAGATTAAACAAAATAATAGCATTTCATCATATATTTGGCTATTAGTTTTCTCGTTTTTATATGGTATTTTACATGCTATTGGTCCAGGTCATGGAAAAAGTTTAGTAAGTAGCTATTTTATAAATCAGGAAAAATCATATATAAAAGCATTTAGTATCTCAAGTTTAATAGGTGTCGTACATACTTTTAGTGCATTTATACTAACACTTGTAGTCTATTATTCGCTTGGATTTATTTTTAATTCTGCTATAGTAAATATAGAACAAATTGCTACAAAAATAAGTGCAATTATAATTATATTGATTGCATTATACTTGATTTATAAAAAAACAAAAAAACAAAAGTCGTCATTCAAGTTCACAACAGTAAAAACAACATCTCAAAATATATCACTAAAAGTAACACATACAGAAAATTTATCATGTGGCTGTAGTGCTTGTAAAACAACAAGTACTGACTTAGGAGTGATTCTTGCAGCTGGTATTATTCCATGTCCAGGAACTGTGACAATATTTTTATTTACCATGAGTTTAGGAATCTACTTTGTTGGCTTCTTAAGTGCTTTGTTTATGAGTGCTGGTATGAGTTTGATTATTTTTATAACAGCAGTACTAAGTGTAAAAATTCGTAAATCTACAGCAAGAAATACTGCACTTGTAAAGTTTTTTGAATATGGAAGTTTGCTCTTTATTTTAGGACTAGGTGTATTTTTATTTATAGTTTCATAACTAATACTAATTGTTCTCTTTAAGTAAATATATAGTAATTTACTATATTTAAAGAGGTGGTGCAATTATGAACATTCAGAAAAATCTATTTGGTGGAATCACTGCTGCTATTATTGCTTTGCCGTTAGGGTTAGCATTTGGAGTAGCAAGTGGGTTAGGACCAACAGCTGGAATCTATGGTGCTATTATTTTAGGATTTTTTGCTTCTCTTTTTGGCGGAACACCTACCCAAATATCAGGACCAACTGGTCCTATGACAGTTGTAATGGCAAGTGCTGTTATAAGTTTACACGGAGATTTAGGTCTTATTGTTACAACAATTTTAGTTGCAGGATTATTTCAAATAGCCTTTGGACTTTTAAAAATTGGTAAATTTGTACAATATATCCCCTACCCTGTTATCTCAGGATTTATGAGTGGTATCGGTATTATTATCATCATTTTGCAAATCAATCCATACTTAGGTTTATCAAGTGATGCTTCTGTTGTACATATTTTAAGCTCACTTCCTGCAAATCTTTCAAATATTAACTACGATGCATTTATTATTGCAAGTGCTACTATTGCTATTATGTTATTAACACCATTAAAAATCACAAAAATTGTACCGGCTCCATTGATTGCACTTTTAGTTATCACACCATTAAGTATCTATTTAAATCTATCACTTGATACAATAGGAGAAATTCCGTCAACTTTACCATCTCTTATCATGCCAGACTTTAGTTTAGATAACTATACACTTATTATAACTCTTGGATTTACGCTAGCAGTACTTGGTACAATTGATACACTTCTAACGTCAATTGTTGCAGACTCAATAACAGCAACAAAACACAAGCCCAACCAAGAGCTTATAGGACAAGGAATAGGAAACTCACTATGTGCACTTTTTGGAGCAATACCTGGCGCTGGTGCAACTATGAGAACAGTTATAAATGTAAAAAGTGGTGGAACAAATAAACTTTCAGGGATGACACACTCAATAGTACTTTTAGTGATAGTTCTATTTTTAGCACCACTTGCTTCAAAAATACCTATGGCATTACTCGCTGGTATTTTGATAAAAGTTGGTATTGATATTTTAGATTATAGATTTTTATCAATTATCAAACATAGTCCGAAACATGACCTTAGCGTTATGTTAGTTGTATTTTTTATAACAGTTTTTTTTGATTTAATCAGTGCTGTTGCTGTTGGAATTGTACTAGCATCTTTATTGATTGTGTATAGAGTTACTCAAGCTACAAAAATCACCTTTGAAGACACTTCACATGAACATTTACAACTGGATTCAAGGTTACTTGAGAAAAAAATTCGTGTAATTAAAATAGATGGAGCTTTTTTCTTTGGTTCAAGCACTGCTTTTGAAAGAGAAACAAATGCTATTTTGGATACAAAAGTTGTATTAATAGATATTTATGATGTTCCATTTATAGATATTACAGCAATGTTTACACTAATAGATTTCGTTGCAAGACTACACAAAGATAAAATACAAGTGATAATTATTGCAAAACAAGTTGATATAGCACAACTACATAAAATAGATAATGATGATCTTTTTAATCAAGTGGTTTTTTATGATAATATCAATAAAGCAGTCGAAGATATTTAATTAAATTATTTACTTTAACTTTCATTTTGGATAGATTAGATAAAATCTTCTTTTTAAAGGAAATAATATAATGAATAAAAAAATTTTAAATTTAGTTTTGATAACATCACTCGCATACATCTTTACAGGTTGTACAAATACAAAAGATGAAGAGTACAATAAACCTGCAATTTATTGGTATAACAAGATGATAAAACAAATCGCCAACTATCAAATTGATGAAGCAGATGATACATTTACATCACTCGAATCTGAACATAGAAATTCACCATTGTTACCAAGTGCTATGATGATTATTGCAGTTACACATATGGAAGAGGAAGAGTATGCTATGGCAAACTATTACTTCGATGAGTATCTTAAAAAATTCAGTTTAAAACAAAATGCAGATTATATTCGATATTTAAAAATTAAAACAAACTTTTTGGCATTTAAAAACCAATTTAGAGAGCAAGAGCTACTTGGAAAAACGATTACTGATACAAATACTTTTATAGAGGAGTATCCAAATTCTCAATATATTTACCTTGTTAAAACAATAAAATCAAGATTGTTGATGAGTAAAGCTGTTTTTGACAAAGAGATTGCAGAACTTTATGACAGAGTAGAAAAACCAAAAGCTCAAGAATTTTATACAAAAAGAGCCAGCCAAAACTGGAAAGATATAGATACAATTAAAAAGATTGATGTACCTTGGTACAGATACATATTTGAATAAAATAAAGAGAGATATATATGAAATTAACAGATTACGATAGTTTTCCAGATAGACTTCCTATTTTAATAGAAGACAGCATATTTTTATACCCTTTTATGATAGCACCTATTTTTATAAGTGATGAACAAAATATCAACGCAGTAGAATACGCAATTAACAATAATAAACTTATCACAATAGCAGTAAGTAAAACTACAAAAGATAAAAAATCTAATGAATTTTACAACGTAGCAGTTGTTGGAAATATTATGAGAAAAATAACTTTACCAGATGGTAGAGTAAAAGTACTTTTTCAAGGGTTAGAAAAAGTTGAAATAAAAGAGATAGTTAATGGTTCTCCTCTTATGGGAATTGTTGATATTCTTAAAAATGACGAATATGATGACACAAAAACACCTGCTATTTTAGATATATTAAAAGCAAATATAAATAAACTTTCTCAACTCAATGCAAAGTTTCCAATTGATTTAATCAAAACAATTGAAGAAAGCACTGAACCTGTAAGAATAGCTGATTTAGTATCTTCAGTAATTAAAATTTCAAATGAAGAAGCATATAGTTTATTTAAAGAAAAAAATATTAACACAAGATTATTACATATTATAGATCATATCAAAAAAGAGATAGAAAATTTCAAATTAAAAAATGAGATCAATAAACAAGTAAATATAAAACTTGATAAACACCAAAAAGATTTTTATCTTAAAGAGCAGTTACGAACTATTCAAAAAGAATTAGGAACAGACAATGCAAAAGAAAAAGAGATAAATTCTTTTAAAAAGCGATTAAAAAAACTTAAACCTTTTATGCCAAAACTTGGATACAAAGAGGTTAAGAAACAAATTGAAAAACTAAATCGTCTCCATCCAGATAGTGGTGATGCATCAACTATACAAACCTATGTGGAACAAATTTTAGAGATCCCTTTTGATAAAAAAGCACTTGATAAAATAAATGTACAAGAGGTTGAAGAACAACTCAATATAGACCACTATGCATTAAAAGAACCAAAAGATAGAATTGTTGAATACTTTGCAGTAAAACAGCTCAAAGAGGAAAGAAAAGTTGCTATTGACAAAAACAACAGCACTGTTTTATGTTTTGTAGGACCTCCTGGTGTGGGGAAAACATCTCTTGCAAACTCAATTGCATCTGCACTAAATCGTCCACTTATAAGAATTGCACTTGGTGGAATGGAAGATGTAAATGAACTAAGAGGTCATAGAAGAACTTATGTGGGAGCTATGCCTGGGCGAATTGTACATGGACTTACAACTGCTAAAAAAATGAATCCTGTTATTGTTCTTGATGAGATAGATAAATTAGGAGCTAACCATAGAGGTGACCCTAGTGCTGTTATGCTTGAGATTTTAGATCCTGAGCAAAATCATGCTTTTAGAGATTTGTATGTGAACTTTGATATTGATTTAAGTTCTTGTATTTTTATTGCAACTGCAAACAATGCAGGAAGAATACCAGCACCATTAAGAGATAGAATGGAGTTTATTCAAATGAGTAGCTACACTCCAAATGAAAAATTTCATATTGCTACGAACTATTTAATTCCTCAAGAATTAAAAAAACATGGTTTGAAAAAAACAGAAGTAAATTTAAGTAATCCTACAGTTGAATTAATCATTGAAAAATTTACACGTGAAGCAGGTGTGAGAAACTTACGAAGAGTATTTGGAAAACTTTACAGAAAAGCAGCAAAAGAATTTATGTATGATAAAGAGTTATCAAAAGTAACAATCAATACAAAAAATCTAGAAGAGTATTTAGATAATCCTGTTTTTGAAATAGAACCAGCTGATAAAGTAAACAGTATAGGAATAGTAAATGGACTGGCATGGACAAGTGTTGGTGGAGATGTTTTAAAAATAGAAACTGTAAAATTTGCTGGAAAAGGTGGATTATCTCTTACTGGAAATATGGGTGATGTGATGAAAGAGAGTGCAAGAATTGCACATAGTGTTGTAAAAGGTTTAATCGATAAGAAAAAACTTAAAAATGCAACATTTAAAACACATGATATTCATATGCATATCCCTGAAGGTGCAACACCAAAAGATGGACCAAGTGCTGGTATTGCTATGTGTTTAGTTATAGCTTCTATCCTATCAAATAGAAAAGTACACTCAAATCTTGCTATGACTGGAGAAGTTACATTAACAGGAAAAGTACTTCCTATTGGTGGATTAAAAGAGAAACTCATCGCTGCACATAAAGCAAAAATGAAAAGAGTACTTATCCCTACTAAAAACTTCAAAAGAGACTTAAAAGATATTCCTGATGAAGTAAAAGAAGATATGGAAATTATAGCTGTAGATAGAGTTGAAGAGGTTTTAGAATACGGATTGATCTAAATGGATAGAATTAAGCATATACAAAAGCTACAATCTACACCATATAAACAAGAGCCAAGACAAACTATGGTTCTTGGTAATTTTTACGCAATTATTACCATTATTATAGTTTGTTTATCTATGTTATACTATGTAAACTACATTCAACCAGCTCAAAAAGCAAAAGCACAACGAGAGCTCAAAATTCAAGAACACCAAAAATTTTTAGATGAACGAGCAAAAAGAATTGCCCTCTCTCACAAATTAAATAAAAAAGACTACAATGAAACAAAATAAAACCATTACACTTACTAATCTTATTATTTTAGCAAACATCATTATGTTTGGAGTTCAAAATATCACTCGCAATGGTGATTTACTCTTTGGATTAAATATCTATTTCTTTGAAGCTGAACTTTACTATCAACTCTTCTCTACTATGTTTGTACATGGAGGAATTGCACATATTCTCATGAATATGGTTGTATTGTATCAGTTTGGTAACCTTATAGAAAGTGCCATAGGGATACCACGATATATTCTTTTATATTTTGTTGGGGGATTGCTTACTTCAATGGGAAGTTTAGCATATATGTATTTTACAGGCGAGTGGGCTAACCTAGTTGGAGCAAGTGGAGCTATCTCTGTATTATTAGGATGGTTTGCCTTACGAGACAAATTTCAAAGACAAGGTATTATTGTTTGGGTGCTTCTAATATCTTTTGCACCCCTACTCTTAGGACTTCCTATTGCTTGGTATGCACATCTTATAGGGTTTGCACTTGGTTGGGTGATGGGGTATATTTTATAATACACCCAATCTCATAAGATCTTTTGCAGAATAATAGATCAATTCAAAATCTCCACTATTTACCCACCATTCGTCATTCATCTTTTCAACCCATCGTTCCTCATCAAGTTTCTCTTTTGAGATAAAACAACTTTTTGTTAAACAGTCTATACCTTTTGTTGTAACAACCCAATCTCCAAAACGCTTTAAAATTGTATCTAATTCAAGCCGTGTTGCAATCTCCACTATACTATTCTCAATTTCGCCAACTTTAACTTTACCGGTATACGCTTCAGGGAAATAGCGTGAAGCTTTTTCGTGATTTATCATTTATAACTCTCTTATTCTAAAATTGAATTATTTTACCAAAAACTTGTCACAGTTTGTGTCACAAAAATATACTTTTTTAAAATATAGCAAATTATCCCATTGGATACATTATTTCTAATTGAATATTTTTAATCTTTTCCATCGTTTCAGAAGTTAAATCAACATCAAAAGCAGCAAACGAATCATCAAGTTGTTCTACAGTTCTGGCACCTATAATCGTAGATGCAACAAATTTAAACTGTTTTGAGTATGCAACAGCTAGAGTAACTGGTGACATTTCTAGTTCTTTTGCAATTTGAATATACTTTTTTGTAGCAAGAAGTGTTTTTTCATTTACAAATCTGTTTCCCATTGCCTGAACACGTGCACTTTTACTTGAAAGATATTCTGAAAATCGTGCATTCTCTGGATAAAAACTACCATTGTATTTTCCACTTAAAACTCCACCTGCAATTGGAGAATATGGTAAAAGCGAAATTTGTTCTTTTTTACAGATTTCTGCTAATTCATCTAAAAATCTTGGATTATTGAGTGAAAAATTGTTTTGTATTGATTCAAATCTACTAATACCCAATCGTTTTGATGTTTCATTTGCTTTGGTTAATCCATAAGCACTGTCGTTTGATGTACCTAAATATCTTACTTTTCCTTCTTGAACTAATTCATCAAAAGCTTTTAAAGACTCTTCTATAGGTACAATAGAATCTGGCCAATGCATTTGATACAAATCAATATAATCAGTCCCTAGTCTTTTTAAACTACCTTCTATTGCAGTTTTGATATGAAACTTATCAATGGCAGTCATACCATGTCTAATAGGTGGAACAAACCAACCACTTGCAGCTCCTGCAACTTTAGAAGCTAAAATGATTTTATCTCTTTGTTTCCCTTTTAACCATTTTCCAATAATCTCTTCAGTAATCCCAGCATCTTTAGAATTAGGTGGGACTGGGTAAAGCTCAGCTGTATCAAAAAAGTTAATTCCTCTATCAATACTTTTATCCATGATATTAAATGATTCTTTTTCATTACTCCATGAACCAAAACTCATTGTACCTAAACAAATAGGAGTGACTCTAAGTCCTGTTCTTCCAATGTATCTATATTCCATAATTTAACCTTTTAACTTTTATTGGATATAATATCACATATCTTCTTTGGAAGATTTGATTTATAAAAATTTATTATAAGGTACTAAACATATGAGTTTACAAGAAAAATTAAATGCACGAAGTGGTGGAGCATGTGAACTTTGTAGTTCAACGGAAGGATTAACAGCTTATGAAGTTGCACCATCTGATAGTAGTATTGACAAAACAATCTTAGTATGTTCTAAATGCAATGAACAGTTATCTGATATGACTAATTTAGATCCAACACACTGGCATTGTTTAAATGACTCTATGTGGAGTGAAGTGGATGCTGTTAAAGTTGTAGCATATCGAGTTTTAAAAACATTAAAAAATCAAGAGCTACTTGATATGATGTATTTAGAAGACGACATTGTAGCTTGGGCTGAAGAGGGTTTATTTGAAGCTGAAAATAAAGCAATTCATAGAGATAGCAATGGTGTTATTTTAAATGCAGGTGATACAGTAAACATCATTAAAGATTTAGAAGTAAAAGGTGCTGGTTTTACAGCAAAAAGAGGAACAGCAGTAAGAAATATTTCTTTACCACATGATGATGAAACTCATATCGAAGGTAGAGTAAATGGTGTAAAAATTATGATTCTTACACAATATCTAAAAAAAGCGTAGTTTAAAACGCTTTTTTTAAACTAAATCCAAATAAAAAGTATACCCATTTACTAATCCATTTGAACCATAAAAAGATGTCATAGTTACTTCTGCATCAAATTTTCTATCATCATGAGTAGATAGTGTATATTTTGCAATCACTGTTTTTTTCGTATGAATTGCTCTTAACATTAATTTTTGAAAACTTTCCTGCGTACAACTCTCACATTTCAAAATATTTATATTTTGCCCAATTACATCATCTGTGTATTGAAAAAATGTTTTAAACTTATTTGAAACTTCTGTTATATTTCCATTTTTATCTGTTTTAAAATTAATAACCATATTATCAACAATTGATTTTAAATATGCATTATGATTTTGTGTCATCTCTAAAACTGAAGATAATTCATTATTTTCTTTATCTGATTGTGTTGTTTTTTGAACAAGACTTTTAGCAAGATTTTCAATATTGTTAATTCTTCGATAATGCACTACCAATTCAACAATAGTCACAGTTAATTCTTTTATCTGAATCGGTTTTGTAATATATTTATCAATGTTTATATCAATAGCTTGTAAAAGATTCACCGAATCAGAATGTGCTGTTGTCACAATAGTAGGAATAGAAGTATTAATTGTATTAATCTGCTTTATCATATCCAAACCATTCATATATGGCATATTAATATCAGTTACAACAATATCAATTTCATCAATATTTTCTTTATAAATATCAAGACCATTTTGACCATCAACACCTACATAAACTTTCTTGAATAATTTATCTAAAATTTTTTGTGTTTGAGATCTAACCATCTCATCATCTTCTACATATAATATTGTAATGTGTTGTAATTGCTTCGTATCAAGTATCATTTTAATCCCTTATTCGCTATCTAAAAAAAGCGATTCCTCTGTTACACTTTTTGGTGGTGTTAACCTAAAAAGTTCATAACTTTTCACAGTAGCTACTCTTCCTCTTGCTGTTCTTTGAATATAACCATTCGCTAACAAATAAGGCTCAATAGCTTCTTCTAAAGTTCCTTCATCTTCACTAAGTGCTGCAGCAATAGTACTTAGTCCCATAGGTTTCCCTCTATTTGAAAGAAGCAACTCTAAAAGTTTTAAATCCATCTCATCAAAACCTTTATCATTTATGCCCAATTCATCTAAGGCATATTTACAACGATGAAGCTCAATTGTTTCTTCATCTTCTACTTCTGCAAAATCTCGAACTCTTTTTAAAAGACGTAAAGCAACCCTTGGTGTTCCCCTACTTCGTCTAGCTATTTCAAAACTAGCTTCCTTGTTACTTATTTTGTCAAGCTTAATAGATGCCAAATTTACAATTTTTGATAACTCAGCATCATTATAAAAATTTAAACGAAAATGCATACCAAATCTATCTCGTAAAGGATTACTAATCATTCCAGCTCGAGTTGTTGCCCCAATAAGTGTAAACTTTGGAAGATCAATTTGTACAGTTTGTGCAGCAGGTCCAGAACCTATAATTATATCAAGACGAAAATCTTCCATCGCTGGATACAAAATCTCTTCAATTGCAGGGCTTAATCTGTGTATCTCATCTATAAATAGTATATCACCCTCTTCAAGATTTGTTAAAATTGCAGCTAAATCACCACCTTTTTCAATCGTTGGAGCTGCAGTTACTTTTATATTTGCTTCCATTTGATTTGCAATGATGTGACTTAGTGTAGTTTTTCCAAGACCAGGAGGTCCAAACAGAAGGATATGATCAAGTACCTCTTCTCTTTTTCTACAAGCTTTTATAAAAACTTGTAGATTTTTTTTGATTTTTTCTTGACCAATATAATCATCCCAAATACTAGGACGAAGTGATACTTCATCCCTATTATCTTCAAATGACATTTTTTCTAATTCAACTAATCTTTCCAACAATATATCCTAAGTTTTTTATAACTATACCATAACAAAAGATTTGTCTTCAAATCTATTGCAAAATGCAATCTATTATTCCATACCCTCTTCATATCTAACAACTTGGTTTCTACCATTATGTTTTGCTTGATAAAGTGCAATATCTGTTTGTTTTACATATTTCCAGAAACTTTTATCTTTATTTGGGAATAGTGATGTCCCAATACTAACTGTTTTACTAAAAGATTCACTGTTTGCTTGAATTTTTTGTTGTGAAAATGCAATTCTAATCTCTTCAGCTTTTGAATGAAGTTTATCTTCTGTACAATCATTTAACACTACTATAAATTCTTCTCCACCAAATCTAATAATTACATCTGATTCATCAACAACGTCCATTAAAGTATTTGCAATAGTTTTAATAGCAATATCACCAATATCATGCCCATAGTTATCATTGATTAGTTTAAAGAAATCTATATCAACCATCATTAATCCACAAGCAATACCTTTATATTGACCATTATACAATTTACTATCAATATATTTTTCTAAAAATTTTCTATTAAAAAGATTTGTTAAGGGATCAGTTAATGCATTTCTTTCTAGTATTTGCATCAGTTTTTTACTAACAATCTCTGGTTTTGAAGAATCTACATAGTCATTTATAAATGGTAATAATCCTCTTACTCTATCATGTTCATCTTTAGTATCAGTCACAATTGAAACAATAAAATCTAAGTCATTAGAGATAGAATATGGTACACAAATGTAGTATTTATCAGTACTTGGGTTATTTTCACATACATGTTTAAACTGACACGAATCAACCATTGTGTTTGTTCTATCTGCTCTACAACCTTTTAAAATTGGGTCACAGATAATCTCTTTATTCACAAATACAATATCTGTTGTTTTATTTGTTGTATCAGCCTCAAGGAAATTAAAATCAGTAATATTAAATTTATTTGTAAGAACAAAAGCAAATCGTTTATATACCTCTTCAATACTCTCATCATGCTCAATTGTTTTTCTAAATTTATAAATATCGGCAAGTCTTGTAACAGTATTTTGAACCTCTATCATAGGATCAAGGTCTGCATCTGATTTGTGTGCTGTTAAGAAAATATTGATTTTATCTTCTATTTCTGAAAGATTATTTTGTAGCTTATTCATATGTTCATTAATCCAATGAGCTACTTCTTTTGCTTCACCTTTATCAATTCCTGTAATTCGTCCAGAATAATCACCTTTATTAGCTGACTGCATTACATCTTTGATTGATTTAAAAATAGATAAATATGGAGTAATCAAATTTTTAACAAAAAATAAAATAACTAAAATGAGTATTAATGAGATAATAGATACATATAACATAATCTCTAAACTAGTAGTTTTTAAATCATCCATTGTCATAACCATTGAGATAGCACCTAAAGTGTTCCCTACTTTTGTTTCATGACAATTTAAACAGTTGATTGATGTTGTTGTTTCTGCTTTATATGGAATTGTAATTCTATATGTACTGTGTCCAAAAAATTTCTCATCAATAACATCAATAGTTTCACCTGTTGCTAATACTTTTTTATCAATATCATCTCTTAAAACTTCTCTTCCTGGGCCATATTGTTTATTAACTTCATCAGAACGTATGATCCATAAATCATCAATATTAGAAAGGTTTTTTGTTTCATTGATATAAAAATCTCTATTTGTCATGATACCATTTACCATGTGAGCTGTTAAACCATTTTTAACACTTTGTGAAACTAAATGAGCCTTTGTTTTAGCACTATTTATACCAAATTCTCTTAAATTTAAAGCTATATTTATAATCATTGCTACAAACATTATAATCATAATAAACGCAATTGTTGAGATGACATTTTTTTTTGTATTCATATTTACTTCACTTCCTTAATATATTTCTTTATCAGATGGAAAATTTTTTTCATTTACATCTTGAACATACTTTTTAACACTTTCTCTTACTAGCTGTGCACCATCTAAATATTTTCTTACAAATTTTGGTTTAAACTCATCAAAGAAACCTAACATATCAGACCAAACTAATACTTGCCCATCTACATCAATACCTGCACCAATTCCAATAATTGGAACATTTACAGCTTCTGTAATTAGTTTTGCAGCATCAGGTTTAACACCTTCAAGCACAATACAAAATGCACCAGCAGATTCAATAGCTTTTGCATCTTCAATTAATTCTTGAATATTTTGCTCATCTTTACCTTTTACTTTATATCCACCTTCAACTCTAAAGTTTTGTGGCATAAGTCCAATATGCCCAACTACAGCAATTGAATTCTCAGTAAGATATTTTACGATGTGTGCTTTATTTTTGCCACCTTCAACTTTTACAGCATCTGCGCCTGTTTGTTGATAAACAGCCATTGCATTTTTAAATGCAATCTTTTCATCTGTGTATGTACCAAATGGCATATCACAAATAACAAATGTATTTTTTGCTCCATTACATACAGCTTTTGTATGATAAATCATATTTTCCATTGTGATACTTAAGGTATCATTGTTTCCACCAAAACTCATATTTAAACTATCACCAACTAAAATAAAATCTACTTCACCATCAAATAAATTAGAAAACAGCGCATCATACGCTGTAATCATTGTTAGTTTGCGATTTCCTTTTGAGTTGATAATAGAGGTTATAGTTTGCTTTTTCGTTTGTTGCATAGGACCCCTTTGGTTCATTATAAACCTGTTATAAAATTTATGCTAAGATTATATCAAAAAAAAATAAAATTTATTATAATTAGGACAAATATGAAAAAATTAGTTGGGTTTATCACATCTTCGTTACCAGAAAACAATTTTACTATTGATTTAGCATTACAAATGAAAGAAGCTGGAGTGGATACTTTAGAACTTGGAATTCCATTTTCAGATCCTGTTGCAGACGGTCCAGTTATTGAAAAAGCAAGTTTAAAAGTACTTGAAAATGGTTTTAAACTTGATGATTTATTTGAAGTAACAAGTAAAATAGCACCATATATGGATACTTTATGGATGGGATATATGAATCCTTACTTTCACTATGGAATGGAAAAATTTCTTCAAAAAGGTCAAGAATATAAAGTAGCTGGTTCTATTATTCCAGATCTTCCACATGAAGAGGGGAAAATATACAAAGAATTATTTAAAAAATATGACCAAACGCTTATAGACTTTGTAGCCCCTACAGATAGCATAGAAAGAATTAAGAAGATAACACAAAATAGTAGTAAATTTATCTACATGGTTGCGTATGCAGGTATTACAGGAAGTGGTGCAACTGAAGATTTATCAAAAATTATTGAAAATGTAAGAGAAGCTACAACTACACCTTTATATATAGGTTTTGGCGTTGATGAAAATACTGCTAAAGAAAAAGTTCAAGGGGTTGATGGAGTAATTGTAGGAAGTGCCTTTGTAAAACATCTTATTGATGATAGTCTAAACTACAATGAAAAAACATCAAAAATATTAGCAATAGCTAAAAAAATTAAAGAAGAGATCAATAGTTAAGAGGTTCTAAAACAACCTTTTACTATAATTCCACTTCTGTAATGACCCCGTCGTCTAGTGGCCAAGGACGTAAGGACTTCATCTTTAAAACGCAGGTTCAAATCCTGCTGGGGTCGCCAACTTAAAAAATATCCTCGAACTTCACAATACCCTGAATTCCAACTCTCATAAAGGCAACACACCTGTATAAAAAATCACAATCATTTTCTTAATTCTTTAAAAAAGTGTGTATTTAGAATACATAAATAATTATTATATTAATTTTTGTAGTACAATTTATATACAATTATATTAACTTTAGATACTATCTTTGTCCATATCTATCCAAAAAAGAGGAAAAATGTTTAACACAATGACAATTAAAACAAAAATTGTATCAATTACAATTCTTGGTTTACTATTATTATCAGGAATATTGGGAACAATATCAATACAGCAAGCCACAGAGGCTTTAGTAAAAAAAAGTTATGATGGATTAACATCTGCAAGAGATAGTAAAGCAGAACAAATTCAAAAATTTTTTGAAGAAAGAGTTGGAGATATTCAAGTACTATCAAAAAGTGCTGATATTCAAAATCTAAACAATGAACTACTTCGGGTATATG
>JBATTX010000127.1:0-16621 GCA_049670825.1 Arcobacteraceae bacterium
TAAATTCGATTAGTCTTTTATTTGACAATACTAGTGAAGAAAAAGACACAAATGATTTCTTTGCACAACTGATTGAGTCTTTACAACAAAGTAGGGATCAAATGGATGCTTTATTAGAAAAAAAACAAGAAATACAGATGGATTATTTTCAAGTATATATGAGTAAAAATGAGGAATCATATCAGTTGGTTTCTGCACAACAAGATGGTTTTGGTGTTTTCTTTTCTGATACAATAAGTGAGTCTGCTTATTTTGAAATGGGTTCAAATGAAAATGGTAGTTATCTATCTGCAGGCTATTCTTCATCTCAAACCACGAGTATCTCTTCGTTTGAATCGATTCAAGCATAGGTATTATTTAGATAAAAGTTATTCGTAAGATAAAATCTATTGTAGATTTTATCTTAAAAGACTTGGCTTAGTCTTCTTCCTCTGCGTCGTTTATCATCTCTGTTATCTCTTCGTATAACTCGGCACACTCTTCTTTTGATAGTTCTCTGTTTTCTATCTCTTTTAAAATTTGATTAAATTCATCTCTCATATCGTGCATATCTTTAATCTCTGCATTTTGTTCATCTGTAGCATCTTTATTTTGTGCAATATCTGCAAAAATCTCATCTAGTCTATCTTCGATATCTGGTAGTACAACTGTTTCTATTAGTTCTTTTAATTTTAAATCACATTTTTTCATATTAATTTCCTTTATTGTTAGTTTAGTTTTCTTTTCGTAAGTATAGTATTCTATATATCATAGGGACATAATATAAGTTTAATATCGTTGCCCATAATATTCCAAATCCAAGTGCAACAGCCATAGGTTGCAAGATCAAAGATTGCCCTGAAGCAAAAAATATCAAGGTACTCAATCCTAAAATTGTCGTAAGCGATGTCAGAAGAATAGGGCGTAGCCTTAAAAGAGCTAAGCGTTTCATATCTTCTATATCTTTAGCTTTTTGAATAAAATCCATCATAATAATACCATCATTTACAATTACACCAGCAAGTCCAACCATCCCAATCAATCCTGGCATAGTCAGATTTAATCCCATAATAAAATGACCCGCTAGTACACCTAAAATTGATAGGGGAATTGTACTTAAAATAACCAAAGATTTTACAATAGAATCAAACATCGTCACAAGAGAGATAAAAATAAGTACAAGTGCAATGATAAATGCCTGTCCCATCTCCTCTTTTATCTTTTTGTTTTCTTTTTGTTCCCCTTTTATATCTATTAATACAGTTTTAGAAAGCTCATCAATCGTTGGTTGTAATAATGCATACACTTCATCACTTGTTGTCGTATTCAGTGATGCAGTGATACTTTTAACTCGTACTCCATCTTCTTTAAAGATTTGACTTAAAATTGGTATATTTTTAAATATTACTACATCTTTTAAAAGTACTTTTTGAGTACTATTTGGAACACTTACTTCAAAGTTATTAAGTGAACCTAATTTATCTTTATTTTTACTTTGAAAAATAATATCTACGATTCCATCTTCATCGTACATTTTAGAAAAACTAGCTTTAAAATAGTATGGTTTTAAAACATTTACTAAGTTTGTTTCATTGAATCCTAAATTTTGCCCATATCTATTTACTTCAAATTTTAAGTCTATATTTCCAAGTAATATATCATCTGATACATTTGAAACACCAGCTATTTTATTGAGTTCAGTTTTAAGCTTGCTGATAGCTTCGAGTACTTTTGTTTCATTTTTTCCACTCACAGCTAGTTCTATATCATTTGATACTATTCCAGCTCCTGGAACATATACTTTTAACTCTGCAAACTCTTTTGAGTTTATCTCTTTTTGAAGTGTTTTTCTCATTGCATCTGCCATACTTTGAGCTGTTTTTGTTCGTGTCATATCTGTATCATCGTATTTTGGGCTTAAAATAGGGTTGATGTATGTATCAAAAATATTTACAGGAGCACTTTCTTGAAGATTTACAAAAAGTTGGAAATAAAACTCTTCATTTTGTGGAAGTTGTTTTCCATCAAGTTTGATTCCAATAACAGAACTAATAGAATCCAAATCATCACCAAGTGCAAAATTTGCAAGCAATTTTTTCTCTAGTTTGAGTACTATTTGCTCTGTTTCTTCTATGGAGTGTCCTACCCCAACAGAACCAGAGATATACACTTGAGTAGTGTCAAATTTTGGCATAAATTCAAATTTTAATGTTTTAAATAATAAAACACTCGATATAAGTATAAAACTTACAAGAATTATCACTGCACTATATTTCCACTTTAGAACAAAATCTAAAATTAATTTATAGAGTTTTTTATTTTTATCCCAGATATTATCAGCTCGTTTTCCCTCTTTATTGGCTAAAAAAGTTTGTTTAGCATGCAAAGGTAAAAAGAAGAATGCTTCTACTAAAGAACTAAGAAGTAAAACAGAGATCATAATAGGTAAAATACGCATAAAAACGCCAGTCTCACCACTCATAAGCAAAATAGGCAAAAAGGCAAATATAGTTGTAGCAGTCGCAGTTAAAACAGCAGGATACATCTCATACGCACCATCTAAGGCTGCACTCATTTTATCTTTTCCCATCTCTAAGTGGCGATAGATATTTTCCCCAACAACAATAGCTTCATCAACTAGCATTCCAAGGGCTAATAATGCACCTAATAAAGAGAGCATATTTAAACTATATCCCATCTGTTCTGCACTAATAAGTCCAATCATAAAACTAGTAGGTATACCAATAGCAACAACAAAAGCGATACGAGCGTTGATAAAAAAGAATAGGGCAATAGACAGAAGTATGATTCCAAATAAAATATTTGATACAACAGTATTCAAACGATTTTTAATCCATACAGAGGTATCCGTATAAGTATCAAATTGGATGTCACTATAGTTTGCAGCTTCTTCTTTTAAAACCTCTTTTATCTCTTTTACTAACGAAATTGCATCACCACTATTTCCTTTATTTATCCCTATAGAGATGTTTGGTTTTCCATTAAAATGAGAAATATTATTAACATCAGCAAGTTTATACTCGATTGTTGCAACATCTTTGAGATATATTTTCACTTCTCCTATTTTTAAAATAGTATTTTGTAATTTTTCTAAATTTTTTTCTCCATTTTGACTGCTAAGATAATAGTGTGTACCCACATCTTTGATAATACCTGCAGGAAAAATGGAGCTATTTTGGCTAATAACATTTATAAGAGTTGTTTTATCAAGGTTATATGCAGCTATTTTGGCTTCATCAAAAGTTATTTGAAGCTCTTTATCACTATCTCCCCATATATCAATACTTACTAAATCCTCAAAATGTGATAATCTTGATTTTATTGTATCTGCAATAGTTAAAAGCTGTGTTTTTGTTTTATCTCCAAAAATTGCAACGGTGATTAAAGGAAAAGATTGAGTTACCTCTTTTACAATTGGCTCATCCATATCACTTGGAAGATTCTCTTTCGTTTTTGTTACTATATCTTTAATATCATCAAGTACATCGATTGGTTTGTATTGCCGTTTGAGTTTTACATTGATATTAAAATATCCAGATTTTACAACGGTAGAGATAGTATCAGCTTCACTTAAACTACTCAATTCATCTTCTATTTTCTCAACTGCCATTACATCAAGCATATCACTACTAGCACCCACATAAGATCCAGTAATAGAAACTGAACCCAAAGATGAAATAGGAAATATCTCTTTTGGAATATTTAAATAAGAGAAGATAGTCAGAATAAAAATAAACAGTAGTAGCATATGGTTTAAAATAGGTTTTTCTAAACCAAATTTAATAATTGCTTTTATCATCTTCTTACTACTTTATTATACTTGAAAAGATACGCTCTATATCAAGTTTCTTTTTCATAGTTTCTACGAACTCATCGATAGTTTTTTTCTTATAGATTTTAAACTTCTCATCATCATACAATCCATGCACAAAAGTACCTCTAATATTATTTTTTTCATAACTCAAAGGGTACTTTTTGCTTATGCCGTGGTGTATCTCAAAACCTTCGCAATCTTTCTTAAACACTTTGTATAATTTTTTGCTAAGTACTTTCTCTTTCATAAAAATTATATTATCGTCAACAAATCCAAGACCGCTTTCTTTTGTAGGTTCTAAAGTCTCTATACATAACTCGTCTATGATATTTTCAAACATCATTTGATACCCACCACAAATACCGGTAATAGATTTTTTTCTATTTTGTAGTTGCTCAAAAAGTTCAGTTTCTTTTAACCACCGAAGATCTTTTATTACAAGTTTACTTCCAGGAAGTATCACTTCATCAAATTTTTCTAAAGATACATTTGAACTTACAAACTCAAGACAAATATCAGGATCAGCTATGAGAGGTTCAAAATCGTTGTAGTTACTCATATATGGGTATGAAATGACTGCAACTTTTTTAGTTGCTTTTGAACAGTTTTGTGTAAAGTTTTGTAAACTTGCACTGTCTTCAAATCCTAAATTAAAAGGTAGATATGGCAATACTCCAAGTACAGGTATACCAAATCTTTCTTCGATAATTTTAACACCATCATCAAATAGACTCATATCACCTTGAAACTTGTTTACAATCACCCCGATGATATTGTTTCTAAGTTTTTCTGGAAGTAAATTGTACACACCCCAAATCGAAGCAAACACACCACCTTTTTGTATATCTGCTACTAGAATAATTTTTGTATCAAAATTATCAGCAATATAGATATTTGAAAGGTCTTTATCCATAAGATTAAGCTCTACAGGACTTCCAGCTCCTTCACAAACTACACAATCATACTTCTTATCTAAGTATTCAAAACATCTATTCACAGCAGGCTTAAGAAGGTCTAAGTCTCTATAGTATTCTCTCACATCTTTATTTGTTACAACTTCCCCTTCGACAATCAATGAAGCGCTACTTCCTCGACCAGATTTAAGTAGTACTGGATTGAGATGATACGAGGTCTCTACCCCTAAAACTTCAGCTTGAAAATACTGCGCAATTGCTATCTCTTTTCCATCATCACATACATGGGAGTTGTTTGATACATTTTGTGCTTTAAAAGGAACTGTTTTGATTCCCATATCTTGTAAGATACGAGCTATTACAAAAGTGATTGTTGATTTTCCAGCATCACTACTTGTCCCAAATATACTTATATTTTTCATTTTTTATTGTGGCAAAGTTATAATAAACTCTGCTCCTGTATATATTTTTTGTTCATAATCATAAGTTCTATTGTGTACCTCAATATTTCCAGCCATACCCTCTACAATTAATGTATATGTCATATGTAATCCCAATCCTGTTCCTTGTGTTTTGTGTTTTGTTGTAAAGTATGGTTCAAAAATTTTATGAATAATCTCTTCAGGAATTCCACCTGCATTATCTTTGATATGTATTTTTATTTGACCTCTGAAACTTTCACAGCTTATAAAAATATATTTTTTTTCTGTGTGATAATCATTAAATGCATCTTTTGCATTATTGTAAATATTTATAAAACATTGTACAAGTTCATTTGGATAACCATCTATTGTGATCTTTTCATCAACATTTACAATGATATTGATAACCTCTTTTTTTGATGAACCTTCGATGAGATGTAAAAAACTATCTATGTCGCTTTTTAGAGTAAATACTTTTTTATCTCTATCTCCTTTGATGTAATTTCTAAAGTCATCAATAGTTTGAGAAAGATACTGTGCATGTTTATTGATATTGTTACAAGAAGCTATTAAATCATCATCGCTTAAAATTCCATATTCTTTTTTTACAATAATTCCTGTAGCACCAGTAGAGATAGCAGAAAGTGGTTGTCGCCATTGGTGCGCAATATTTCCTATCATCTCTCCCATACTTACCATTTTATCGGATTGAAAAAGCTTTGCTTCTATATCTTTACTTTTAGCAACTTCAAATACAATTCGTTGTTCTAGATTTTCGTTAAGTTCTTTAAGTTCTGCTGTTTTTAGATTTATTGCTTGTTCAAGTTTATGTTGTTGGTAGAGTGTTTTATAGATAAAATAAAATAGCATCAATAAACCTATGAATAAAATCACACGAATATAGTTTGTGTTGTTTACTGTTACTTTTATGAATTCATCTTTTTCATACGAAACAATCCATGCTAAAATCTCTTGTGTGATATTATTTTTTATTGGTAAAAAAGAGATTACATCTGCATATTCTTGAGCGTTATTGTTGATATTATATAAAGCAAATGGTTCATGTTTAGATATGTTTTTTTTAATGCTTTGCTTTAACCCTTTAACTTTTGTTTTTAAAAGCTCATGATACTCCGCTTTTGTATGACTTTTAGGCATACTTATCATATAATCATCATCTTCTAAACTAGGACTATATTGCACAACTAAATCATCTCTCTCCCATGCTTTTGTATCAAAAATATTTTTACTTACTAAAAAATGTGTATGGATATTTGCTACGTTTGTAAAATTGTCTTGTAAATATTCACTAGAAAATGATATCTCAACAGCACCCAAGTGCTTTTTATTTTCATCAAATAAGGGATATACGTTTCTAAAAGCATGAGATGTTCTTCCTTGTGCAAAACCACGTACAATATTTTTTGTTTCGTTTACATATCGAAAATCTGAACGAATATTTGTCAGATCATCTCCAAATTTTGAAACTTTATGAAAGCGTAAAAAAACTTTATTGTTAGGAAAAATAAAATGATACTGCAAAACTCCTCTTTTTTTAAGTTCAACATATTTATCTTTGAGTAGTATATGAAGCTTATCTCGCAGTATTGCTCTTTGTGTGGTATCATTCGTTTCTAAAGCATCTCTAAGAATCTTTATCACTTGTTTATTTTTTACTATTGCATCATAAGCAATATCAGCTGTGATTTTTTCTTCATTGAGTAAAACTTTAAAATGGTTTTGTAACTTTAAGATATGTGTATTTAATGCAATATCAATTCTTTGCACCTTGTTTATATCAGATAACACGAAAATTGTTAAATTTATAAGAATAAATAAAAACATGAGTAAAAAAATGATTCGACTTTTTATTTGAAATCCTTTGTATTGTATATAAAGTTACTAAACATTATACATTGACGAATTTTACTATATTTAGTTTTCAAAGTACTTTAATTTTTTGCTAAAATGTAAAGAAAATGTAAAGAGGTGTATTGAACAGTTTTACACTATTAGCTTACAATTACACTAGAAACAAATAAAAAGGAATAAAATGATAAAAAAGATTTTATTAAGCAGTTCAATTTTAGTCTCTAGTTATGCTGTTAATTTTAATGATAATATGCAAAACTATATAGAAAGCCTAAAGGTAGAAGCAAAAAAAGAAAATAGTAATTTTCAAGATTTTAGTGTCTCAAATGGAGAAAAAATTTTCACTAGTTATCATATTGGAAAAAAAGGTGTAAAGATTGCATGTACAAGTTGTCATAACATTGACTTAACAACAACAGGAAAAAATCATTTTACAAATAAAACGATAGAACCTTTGTCACCAAATGCAAATCCAAAACGATTAGTAGATGTAAAAGATGTTCAAAAATGGTTAAAACGAAATTTTAAAGATGTATACAACAGGGTAGGTACTGCACAAGAAAAAGGTGATGTACTGTACTATATAAATTCAAAGTAAAAAAGGAAAAAGTATGAAAAAATTAATCACAATCTTAGCTACAACAACTATATTATTTGCACAAAGTGGTGTAAAACCTGTCGATAACAAACTTTATATAAAAGAGTGTGGTAGTTGTCATTTTACCTTTCAAGCAGGACTTTTACCACAAAGATCATGGACTAAAATGATGAATAATCTAGAAAATCACTTCAACACTGATGCTTCATTAGAAAAAGAGGATTATGATGCAATTTTAAATTATTTAAGTAAAAATAGTAGTGAAAATGCAATGGAATATAAAAGAAGTAGAAAAATAACAAACTCTATTTCATCATACGATACACCTTTAAAAATTACAGATGTTCCATATTTTATTCAAAAACATAGAGAATTACCTCAAAGAGTTATTACACAAAAAGATGTAAAAACACTTAGTAACTGTATGGCATGTCATACAACAGCAAATAAAGGAATATATAGTGAAAGAGCAATCAAAATACCAAACTATGGAAGATGGGATGACTAAAAGTTATATCTGGCCATTATTTAACCGTATCTCACATATCTTATTGGTTGTGTTTTTTACAGTTTGTTATATTTTGGCTGATTTTGATGAGTTGTTACCTTATCATGTTGCATTTGGTTTAGCTTTGGGAGTTGTTTTTATTTTTAGAATCGTTTGGGGATATATCGGACCAAAACATTCTAAATTTAAAGATTTTTCTTTTAATAAAGTAAATTTAATAGAATATATAACTCACCCATTTTCAAAAACAAAAGAATATGTAGGACACAATCCAGCTTCGAGTTATGCAATTGTTGCGATGATATTATTAGCTTTTTTATCAATAATCTCTGGGCTTTTAACATACGGAATAGAAGAAAATCATGGTGTACTTTCTTTTTTACATAGTTCTTATTTTAAAGATATGGAACTTTTTAAAGAGATACATGAGTTTTTTTCAAATCTTTTTTTAGGTGTAATTATTATTCATGTACTAGGAAGTTTAATCGATAAGTTTATCAAAAAAAGCGATGCAATTGATTCAATGATAAGTGGATATAAAAAAACAACACATAACGAAACAATTAGAACAAATATATTTCAAAAAATATTAGGTATAGTTTTTATTTTAGCGACATTATTTTCGATGTACTATTTACTTTTTACAAAAGAGAATATCTTTTTAGCAAATGCAAATATAAAGCAAGACTATGGAGTATTGAATAATGATTTTGCAAAGGAGTGTGGAAGTTGTCACATAACTTATCCTCCATATTTACTCCCAAAAGAATCATGGGGGAAAATGATGGCAAATCTTGAAAATCATTTTGGAGACGATGCTTCAACAGATGAAGATACAACAGCATATATTTTGGCTTTTTTAGAAGATAATAGTGCCCAAAACTCTACACATCAAGCAGCTTTGAAGATATTAAAAAGCCTAAAAGGAAATAATAGTACAATAGCCATAACAAAAACACCCTTTTGGGAAAAAAAGCATAGAGATATAGACAACACTGTGTTTGCAAATGCAAAAATTAAATCAAAAGCAAACTGTAAAGCCTGTCATATTGATATTGAAAATGGTTTAATTGAAAATGATTTAATCAATATGCCAAATTTAAGAGGATAAAATGAAAATACTTTTACTAATTTCATTGCTCTTTTTTGCTGTTTTTGCTGATGATAATGAAAAAAATCATCATCATTACTACAGTAAAGATCTTACTTTTTTAGATTTGACCATGCAACAAAAAGATATACTCAAAGATATATTAAAAGAGTATCGACATGATGTTAAAAAATATAAGAAATTTAAAAAAAAGATTTTGAAAAAAAAGCAAAAATTATTTGAGAATGAGAGTTTAGATCTAAACAAACTTGAAGAACTTAACAAACAAGTAGCTTTAAAAGCTTCACACATTGAGATAAAATTATTAGAAGAGATTCATACTATTTTATCTAAAGAACAACGAGATAAATTTATAGATTTTATTGACGAATGGGAGATAGAATGAAAATCATACTTATAGAAGATGATCTAGAGATGCAAGAGCTTTTACATGATTATCTTTTAAATTTTGATTTTGAAGTTGATTCATTTGCAAATCCATTAGAAGCTTTAAAAGTTTTAGAATCAAATCACAACTACTCTTTAGTTGTTTTAGACCTAATGTTACCCCATTTAGATGGTTTTGATGTATGTAAAAAAATACGACAAAAAAGTACTATTCCGATTATTATCTCAAGTGCCAGAGGTAACTTAGGTGATAAGATAGTTGCTTTTGAATATGGAGCTGATGATTATTTGGCTAAACCTTACGAACCAAAAGAGTTAGTCATACGAATAAATGCAATTTTAAGACGTATTACGACTACGCCAACACTTAAAACAGTTGGAGAGTTTACTATCGATGAAGACAAAATGCAAATAATTCAAGAGGGACATATATTAGAACTTACAAAAATAGAATATGAGATATTTACTTTTCTTTTAACAAATAAAGATAAAGTACTCTCAAGGGAAGCAATTGCTTCATTTTTGGGAAATGAATACTCAAATATAAAACATAGAGCCATAGATATGCACATAAGTAATATACGAACCAAAATATATGATGATTCCAAAAATGCAAAATATATTAAATCAGTTTGGGGTATTGGATATAAATTTATAGGATAAAAGATGTCAATTTTTACAAAAGTTACTGCATTGTTTTGTTTAAGTATTATATTGATGCTTTTTTTATCAACTCAAGCAAATAAAATCAATGATGAAAAAACGGAATTAATTCATAAACAAACCTACATCCAAATCTCAAAAGAGCTTTTTAACTATCTAGCGCAAGGTGATTTAACCACCTTAGAGAAAACACTCGATAAACTTAATTATTCAAAACAAAACCTTACTCAAATAAAAAAGAATCTTCAGTCTATTTATAAACAAGATATCTCTTTTGGAGAGATTCAAATTTACAAACAAAAAGACAATACCTACGTACTTTATATGAAATATTTAGATGATGAGTTTTATTTATATGATGAATCACAACACCAAGAGTTAGAACAAAAAGAACATCTAAACTATCTTATAATAGCTGATATACTGATTTTAGTTGTGATGTTTTTAGTTATTATAAATATATTAAAACCTTTAAAAGTAATATCTCGTGGACTCAATAAATTTGGAGCAGGAAACTATTCCAAACGTTTACAACCATTAACATCAAAAGATGAGATCGCAGATGTTATTAACAAATTTAACGTAATGGCTGAAAACTTAGAATCACTTATCACCTCACGAACACAGTTTTTAAGTGATATAAGCCATGAGCTTCGAACACCGATTTCTAAAGCAAAGATATCATTAGAGATGATAGAAGAAAGCAAATATTCAAATATACTTAAAAAAGCGATTTCTCACATTGATGAACTGACCAATGAACTTTTAGAGCTTGAAAGACTAAACTCAAATACACTTATGTTAAATATGGAAAAACACTCGATAGAAACTATTTTGGCAAATGCTTTAGATAAGATGATTATTGAAAATGAAGAAAATATGAATATTGAGATAAAAGAGAGTTTTGAAAGTGTCGTAGATCTTAATTATATCTCGATGGCTATTAAAAATCTTATAGATAATGCATTGAAATATAAAACAGAACAAAAAGTAAATATACTAGTAGAAAAAAACTCACTTTCTATTTTGAATATAGGAGCACCACTTTCTAAAGATTTAGAATATTATATGCAAACGTTTACACAAGAGGATAATACTCGAAATATCAAAGGATATGGACTGGGATTGAATATTGTAAAAAGAGTTTTAGAGCATCATAAATTTATATTACAGTATAGATATAGAAATGGACAAAATATATTTACAATACTCTTTGAAAAAAAGATTTAACAAAATAACATTACGGCTATATTGAGATATACGATTTCTTGTAATTCGATTGTAAATCCTAGCGTATCACCATTGATAAATCCAAGCTTTTTTTGAAGTGTTTTTAATATTAATTTTGTAAATACACTAAATGGTAAAAACAGAAGTTTTGCAAAAACAGAAGTTGTAAATGACTCTTGAATACTTTTTATAAAATGACTACTTTCGTGATACTCTAAATCTAAAGCAAAAAATAAAGAGGTACGACTTAAAATAAGTGCAACTATTAAAACTATATAACACTCACTATACAGTAAAAAAGCAATTGCTAAAACCTTTAAAAGTACAAAACAAAATCCACCAATAGCCCCAATAGAACCAACTTGAGGCTCATGCATAACCTCATACACATCTTTTTTACTTAACGATGCAAAATAGCCATCTATAGTATCACAAACAGCTTCAAGATGTAAAAATCCATAACTAAAAAGATACAAAATAGAACATAAAATCGCTTTATATATTACAGGAAAAGGAAGTATTAAAAACAATACAACCATCAAACTTGATAAGATAAGACCTACTAAAGGTAGACTAAATAATACCCCTTTGTAAAAAGCATCATTTGCTTCAAATTGTTTTATTTTGATTGGAATTATTGAAAAATATGATATACCATATTTTAAACCATCTAAGAGATCTTTCATTTTAACCTTTTTTCTATGCCTAATTTCACTTCATACACTTCATCGCATATAGAAGCTAATTGTTGTCCGATGATACCTGTTGTATCGACAAACTTTCTACTCTCTTTATCTAAAGGGATAATTCCACTATTTACATCATTGAGTACAAACACAATGTTTGCTTTTGATTTTTGTAATTTTTTTATCTGTTTAAAAAGAGTTTTGATATCTTGGTTTATATTATTTAAAATCCACATTGAAACACAATCCACAAGATATGTTTCGTTTTTTTGAATCACTTTTGGTAGGTTTGTAGTTTCTTCTATGGTTTTAAAGTTGTTTTTTCGTTGTTTTTTATGAGTTTTAACTCGTTGTTTCATCTCATCATCAAAATAACTATCATCATAAGTAGCTATATAAAATGGCTTCTTATGATTTGATAGTTCTAGTGTTTTTGCTTCAGCGAGTTTGGACTTTCCACTTTTTTGACCGCCAAAATATAATATATTCATTATAGACCTAAAAAGTTTTTGATACCAGTAAATACAATTTGAGCTGAGAGTGCTGCTAAAAATAAACCAGTAATTTTTGAGATCACGAGTAACCCTTGTTTTCCAACAATTTTTTCTATCACACTTGAAGAGTACAGCATAAAACCAATTACTAGTACAGCACAAATTAAAGCTAAACTTCCCATAATCATTGACGAAGTATTATCAAATGTTGCACCCATAACTAGTAAAATACCAATAGTCCCTGGTCCAATCGTAACAGGAATAGCTAACGGTACAACAGCTAATTGAGAGATATCTTTATCCCCAACTTTTCCACTATCTTTATTTCCTTTGATAAGATCAACAGCAGATAAAAATAGTAGCGCACCAGCACCAATTCTAAAAGCATCTAAAGTGATACCAAAAACTCTAAAAATATGTTGTCCAAAAAATACAAGAACTAAACTCATAACAATAACTGAAATAGTAACTTTAATAGCTAATGCTCTTTTTTCTAAAGCTGTTGCATCATGTGTTACTGTTAAAAATACTGACAATACAAAAAATGGTGTCATGATAAAAAACATTTTTAAAAATGTAGAAATAAATATATCCATAAAACTATCCTAATAAACTTTCTATTTTTTTAGTAATCTCTTCTTTACCTAGTCCATTTAACATAGCATATACAAGAGCTCCACCAGCACCAACACCTTCTTTTGCTTCACCTTCATCATAAAGTTTTAAAGCCGGATGAGATGATAAGGCAAAATCAAAATCTGCAAAATAACTATTTACAGAAAAATTGCACATCTCTAAAATTTGTTTGATATCACTTTTTTCATCATTTGCTATCCAAGAAGTTGTGCTTAGTGCTAAATGAAGTGTTTCAATTTCACCTTGCATCACTTCAAGAATTTTGTTGATTACTAAAAGTACACAAGCCATTTGTGTTCCACCAGCTAAAACTAATGGTATTTTATTGTTCAATCCTAAAACAAACCCTGCATTAAAAATAATCATATTATCAGAAACTAAACCCAAAATAGTAAAAATGTCACTATTAGATGGAATATTTTTCAAAGCCTCTTGAATAGTAGTTTCTCTTATATCATTTGGTACATCTTTAAAACTACTACTAAAAGAATCTTTACACTCATAACCCAATGCTAAAGCTGTAGCTTTTGCTGTTGTAGTACCACTTGGAACAGATTCTGCTAAAATGATATAATCATCTTTACACACATAGTTTTGTCCAAACTCTATCCCTTTTTGGAAAAGCTCTTGGGCATTTATATTTGCTCCATCTTGGATACTTTGACTTGGTTTGATATCAAAATCATGTATTTTAAAATATTCAATTTCTGGAAGTTTTTCTACACCTAAGTTAAGTAGCTCTATATTTGAAAATGGCTTTAACAGATGAACAGCTCTTGTTATCAAAGCTGGTGTTGGTACACCTTTTGGAGTTTCGGCTATATTGTCTAAACTTCGAACCTCTCCTGTTGTTAAAAACTCAGCATCAAGAGTAGGGGTGAGATAGATTTTACCAGGGATTCCAGCTTGTGTAATACCCTCTATATTAGCTGTGTTTGTATTTGACATAGCCAACATAAATGTTGCATTTTTCCCTCGTAAACTCTCAACAAAATCTCTTTTACCTGTAATATTTTTAACCATTTTTTTCCTTTATAAAATTATTTGTAATAGTACCAAAATAAGTACTATAAATATATCAAAACGCACCCGTAATTTTAAAGAATTTTCAATATCTTCTTTTGATATATCTATTTTTCCTTCACTAAAGTTTGCTTTGTGTTTTATTTTTCCAAAATAAGAGGTGTCTCCACCTAGTTTAACCCCTACACAAAAACCCATTGCGCTTATTGGATAACCTGCGTTTGGGCTTTCGTGAAGTTTTCCATAGTGAAATACTTTAGAAAACAGATCTATTTTACCAAAGAGTAAGATTATTAAAATAGCTGTGAGTCTTGCAGGTATATAATTAACCACATCATCTAAAAGTGCTGAACACTTCCCAAACTTCTCATATCGAGCGTTTCTATACCCAACCATCGAATCTAAAGTATTGATAGATTTATAAACAAACAATCCAACTATTCCAAAACAAAAAAGATAAAAAAGTGGTGCAACAATCCCATCACTAAAATTTTCCCCATAGGTTTCAATAGCAGCTTTGTTTATCTCTGAAGGTGTTAACTCTTTTGTATCACGACTTACTAGGTACTTTATATTTTGTGGATTTTGTATAATATCCTTTACACTATCATAAAGCATCTTAGAAGCAATTCCAGTTGAAGCAAAGATAGCCAAAATATATTCATTTGTGATAACTAAACTCAGTAGATATACTATACTAAAAACTACACTTACTAAACTCAGTGTTAAAAAGACTCCACTTTTGATATCATTTTTGTAAAAATGTTTTTCGTACCATTTGATAAAATCACCCATATACACTACAGGGTGTTTGATATAATCGTTGTATTTAAACTCACCAAAAACTCTATCAATCAGATATGCTACTAAAGTTAGAGTTATATACAACGCAATGCCTCTTTGAGTCTCTCCAAATTTTTCGTACTCTTTACTGCAATTCGTACAAACTCGTCATCCAAAAAATCGAAATTTGAACAATCTCGTATCATGATTTTATGTGGTTTTAAAAGTTCAGCAAATTGAGTTGCATTGATGTTTTGTAACTGTACTAATACAAAGTTTGCACTAGAATCAAAAATATGATTGATATATTTACACTCTTGAAGTATTTTGATCAAAAACTGTTTATTGGTTATGTTTACAGCTTTTGATATTTTAGGAAACTTTGTATCTTTTAAAGCCTCTTGTATATATCTCATATCAAATTGTGAGAGTTTCCACATAGGCTCGTGAAGTTTGAGTTTTTCTATATTTTGCGAAGTTGATAAAACTGTACCGATTCGAACCCCAGCACAACTATAAAATTTCGTAAGCGATTTAAGGATAAACAACTTATCATATTTTTTAAGATACTCTACAGAAGATTTTTGTGCTGTAAACTCGATAAATGATTCATCGATGATAATAGTACAGTTTTTTTTCATCCACTTAGAAAGTAGGGCATCCATATCATAAAAACTTCCATCAGGAGTGCTAGGATTGACAAATACTACAAGTGAGTTTTCTAAAACCTCTTTATCAAGTTCTACATAACGATTGACTAACTCTATTTGATACTCAAATCTTACAGCGGCCTTTTTGTACTCTAAATAAGCAGGAGAATAGATATAACAATATCTCGTATCAAACGAACGAAAAAGGGAAAATATCGCACTACTAGCACCATTGATAACTTCTAGTTCGGTATTTTGCACTTCATAATGTTTTGCTATGGTTTCATAAAGTGTGTCATATTTTGGATATGAAGAGATATCTATAGTATTAAAATCTATATTTATCTCTGGTTTGATAAAGTTAATATTTGAAGACAGATCAATAACTTCTGAAACATCACAACCAATCTCTAAAGCAAACCCCTCTACATCTCCACCATGTGCAAAATTCATAAACTCTCCAGTTTTTCTAAAAGTGCTTGGTAGTTTCTCTTTAAAAGGTATCGTTGAGTTGCATAATAGAGTATGGCATATTTTATATACTCTTTAAACGCTTCAAAACTTATCTCTAACTTGTAGTTTGTAAGTAAAGTTTCTACTTTCTCTTTATTTAACATATCACCATCAAAACACCAAGAGATACTCACTACTGCAAGTTCAAAGATAAAATCCCCTTCACTAGCTTCTACAAAATCATATACCCCACTTAGTTTGTTATCTGTAAACTTTGCATTATCACAAAATAGATCTCCATGAATCACACCATCATTTTGAAGTGTTATATCCATACTCTTAAAATAGTTTGTAAGTATTGGGTAGTTCGCTTTTTC
>JBATTX010000128.1:0-10095 GCA_049670825.1 Arcobacteraceae bacterium
GATATACAAGTAACTAGAAATCATTATATTGGTAAGGTAAAAATCGATTTTTCTAAGATAGATAATGTATCTTAATATGTGAATATTTTGTACAAAACTTGTACAGTTTGTTTTTAATCTCTTATAAATGCTTTGTTTATGGGTGATTGGTGGCGGACGAGGAGAGATTCGAACTCTCGGTACCGTTACCAGTACGCATCCTTAGCAGGGATGTGGTTTCAGCCACTCACCCACTCGTCCTTTTGTAGGTCAGAATTATAGTCCAAGTTAGTTAAAAAACACCTTAAAGATTAGATGTTTTTTAAAATTTGTTCTACAACTTCTGTTGGGTTAGCAGATTTGTATATAGGTCGCCCTACAACAATGAAATCTACAAGCTCTTTTTTTGCTAATTCGATATCTGCAACTCTTTTTTGATCACCTGCATCTTCACCAAAAGGACGAATCCCTGGGCATAGTGTGATGAACTCATTTGAAGTGTTGTTTTTGATATCTAGGCTCTCAAATGCAGAACAAACTACACCATCAAGTCCAGCTTCAAAAGTATCTTTTGCAAACTGTGTTGCTTTTGTTTCTATATCTTCATTGTATACAGCTTTAAAGTTTTCATTATCAAAACTTGTAAGTGCTGTTACAGCAATCAGAAGTGGTCTATTTGGGATATCTTTGATTCTATCCATAACTGTTTGCATTGCAATCTTTCCTGCGCTTGCATGTACATTAAACATATCAATAGGGCAAAGGGCTACTTCATATGCAGCATCAGCCATAGTATTTGGAATATCATGTAATTTTAAGTCTAAAAAGATTTTAAAATTTGGGTTGATAGATTTTAATGTTTCTAAAAACTCTTTACCATCTCTTATATAAGCTCTTAGTCCAACTTTTAGCCAAACATCATGGTCTTTGATATTTTTAGCTATCTCTAGGTTTTCTTCAGCACTTGGTAAGTCTAGGGCAACACATAGTTTCATAGATTATTTCTCTTTCTTTTCAATACTATCTAATACACCGTTGATAAATTTTGGTGCATTATCAGCTGCTAATCTTTTTGATAGTTCAATTGCTTCATTGATGATAATTGCTTTATCTAACTCACTAAATAAAATTTCATAAATAGAAAGTCTTAAAATAGCTTTTTCAACACTTCCAACATCAGAAATATTTCTTTCGTTTAGATGTGCTGAAATCTCTTTGTCTACCTCTGCTAGATTGTTAATAGTTCCATTAAATAATGCTAGTGCAAAATCTTTTTGTTTGTTTCTTATTTTTTTATCTTCTAGGATAATATCAGAAAATTTAGCTATGGCAACATTACCTAAATCATATGCATAAAGTAGACCGATTACTGATTCTCTTGCTTGAGTTCTAGTAGCCATTATTTATCCATCTGAGCATATAAATCTAACATCTCAATAATAGTTGTCATAGCTTCAGCACCTTTATTTCCAGCTTTACTACCAGCTCTTTCGATTGCTTGTTCGATTGTGTTTGTTGTTAAAACACCATTTGAAACTGGAATAGTGTGATTCATAGTTGCACTTGCAATCCCTTTTGTAGCTTCAGCAGAGATGTAGTCAAAGTGTGGAGTTGAACCACGAATAACAGCACCTACACAACAAATAGCATCGTATTTACCACTTTCTAATGCTCTTTGTAATGCGAATGGAATTTCAAAAGCACCTGGAACTAAAATAAGATCTAAGTTTTCATCTTTTCCACCGTGTCTTTTAAACGAGTCGTGCGCACCTTCTACTAATCTATCTGTAATAATATGGTTGAATCTACCATTTATAATAGCGACTTTTTCGTCACCTTTTAATCTTAATTGACCTTCAATTATATTCATTTGTCTCTCCATTTCTAAGTATACTTATTTAATATATTGCGATTATATCTAAAATTTTATTAATAGTTTAAAACATCTTGTATCTTGAAAATATCATCTACAGTTTTATATAAATCTTCAATTTTTAACATATTTGGTCCATCGCTTAGTGCAGATGAAGGATCAAAATGTGTTTCAAAAAAGAAACCATCTACTCCAACAGCTGCAGCTGCTTTAGCTAAACTAGGAACTATTGCAGAGTTTCCACCTGTAGTTTCACCTGTACTTGGAACTTGTGCAGAGTGAGTTGCATCAAAAATAACCGGAGCAAACTCTCTCATGGCGATTAAGTTTTTCATATCCACAACTAATGCACCATATCCAAATACATTTCCTCTTTCACAAAGCCACACACCATTTTCTTTACTAGTTTGGTAGTTTACTTCATTCACTCCTCTTGTTGCAAGTACTTTAGCAACTGGGTGTTTCATACTATTTGCCGCTAAAAATTGACCTTTTTTTATATTAACTGTTGCATTTGTTTTTCCCGCAGCTATGAGTAGATCTGTTTGTCTACATAAAAATGCAGGTATTTGTACCACATCACAAATTTCAGCTACAGGAACTACTTGTGATGATTCATGGACATCTGTTACGAGTTTATATCCAAATGTTTTTTTTACCTCTTCAAGTATTTTTAGACCTTCGTCTAAACCTGGTCCTCTAAAGCTATCTATACTTGTTCTATTTGCTTTATCGAAGCTTGCTTTAAAGTAAAAATCAATTCTATTATTTTCATTAAGTTTTGCTAGTTGTTCTGCTATTTTCATAACATTATCTCTGTTTTCTATTACACACGGACCTGTTAGTAGTATCATTTTGTTCCTTTTTTATTAAAATTTATGAATTTTGTAAAGTAGTTTTTCTCTTCACCTGTGATGATATAGTGAAATTCATACATATTATTTGCAATATATTCAAAATCCTCTTTTGCATTTTTGTCACCTGCAAATAAAATTCTGTCATTTATTTTTAGATGAAAATCGATGCTTGGTAAAATAAAATTCTTTTTATCTCTTACTATTAACAATGGGAAAAGATTATTGTCTTGAAATCTATCTCTTCTTGATGCTCTGAGAGTTTTAATTGTTAAATGATGTTTGTAGTTACTTAGATACTTATATATTTCTATTGTTTCATTCTTATTTAACGTTACTTCAAAAGTGATAGGATTCGAGTCGATTGTTTTCATCAATGAAGATAAAAGCTGTTTCCCCCAAAGTTCATTTTTATTTGAAATTAATTTTATCATAATATCTGATAAAGGATTTATAATTGCGTTAGTAGTTTTGTGAATTAAGATTTTTTCAGGTAAAAAGATATGATCGATTTTTGCATGAGAAAATATAGAGAAATCTAAAAGTTCATTTTCTCTTGAAATTATCAGCGTTTTTTTATTGAGTTTTTTTACTGTTGATACAATGGATAAATTCGTTGTATCGTTATCTGTTCCTATAATTATTAAGTTTGTATCTTGAATATTTGCTTGTGTTAAGCAAGATTTATCTTCTGCATTTCCATGAATAATTTTCGTAATACCATCATTTTTTGCTTTTTGAATGCGTTCTTCATTTTCCTCAATAATAGTTGGAAATATACCGTTGTTTACAAACATTGTATTGAGTGTTTTTCCAAACCTTCCATAACCGCAAATAATTATTTTTTCATTTGGAATTGAAAATGTACGTGAATCTAGTGTTCCTATTTTATAAAGCCAATTTTCGAGTTTAAATAAACTAGGTGCCATGAGCGCCATTTGTATTTGAGAAGATATAATTGAAAATGGATTTTCAACAATATCTGCACCCGCGTCATAAAGGTTACCTGACTGACTATCTGTTGAAGATTTAACAGCAACTCTTACATACGGATTTAAAATTTTAGATGCTAATGTAATTCGTAAATTTAAAATATTACTATCAAGGAGTGATATTATACCTTTACAATGAATCGAACGTATACCTGCAAACTCCAATGAAGTTGTATTGTGTACATCACGAATAAGTACTGGTACATGGGGAATAAAACCTTCAAGATGAAGATAATCAGCTCTTTTTGGATCTTTTTCTATAACTACAACACGCATATTTGAGTTAAGAAGTTTTTTGATTATGATGCTTGTTGTTTCATTGTATCCAAGAACAATAACAAAATCCTCTTTGATATGTTTAATAGAACGCTTAAATCGAGTAAGTGCAATTTCACTTAAAAAAAGTTTATCTTGTAATAATGTAACTAATGCACCAATTCCGTAAAACCATCCAAGAACAGTAACATAAATAGACATTGATACCCAAATTTTTTGAGCATGTGTAAAAGCATAAGGGAGTTCCCCAAAACCTATTGTTGTTGCAGTATATGTGATGAAGTAAAATGCTTCAAAAATAGTAAGATGGTAGGGATTTCCTTGATCATCAACTCCCGGTATGATCAGAAGTCCAGTCATTGCTATAGCGTATGTTATAACAATCACTGTAAAAGGAAGTCTCATCCTTTGTAAAATAATCCATAATGAACTATTATTCAAAATATTATCGCTTTGATTTAAGTGTATCACCAATATATAAAATTACTGATGTGATATTTGCAAGCAGAGCTCCACCACTTAATGATATAATAATCCCAAAAATCTCTGGAGATATAGTATTGCCTTCACCATACATTGTCCATAATGTTGCTGCTGCAATGAGTTGAATATCTGCTACTAAACTACTAGCAATAAGAACAGAACCCATTTGAGTTTTATCCCCAAGTTTAAGTACTGTAGCTATTATATTTACTATAATGGCAGCAAATAGTTCGTACTTGCTATGCATTTGTAAATCAAGTGAGTCACCATAAAAAAAGCCAAAGTTTAAGGTCATCGCTAAGATGATAAAAAAACCTGCTATTACTTTATCTAAATTCATATATTTTCTCCTTGTATAAGTATTTTATTATATCTAATAATCAATTAATTAGCTGTATTATTTTTTTGAAACCAAAATGCCACTAAAAATAATAAAGGCAATACCAATAAATAAACTCATACTTGGAAAAACATCTCCTAAAAACATCCCTATAAATATAGAAAAGAGGATAGTTGTGTAACTAATTGTTCCAACAATTCCCCCTTGAGCTAATGAATAGGCTTTCGTCATATACATTTGTGAACCAGTTGCAAAAACGCCCAGTCCCAAAATATGAAACCATGCCCAACCTGTAGGCATCACAAAAGGGGCAAGTACCCAGTCAAAAGTTGTAGAGCTATAATATTCACCTAAAAACATAAGAATCATAGGTCCAATAGTTCCAACTAGCATAAATGAAAGTACAATTGAACGGTTATCATAAAATTTTCGAAGCTCTCGAATAGAAGTGTATGCCAATCCAGCTCCAACACCACTTAATATACCTAACCAATCTGTTTTACTCAAATTCATAACATCAAAACCAGTTACAAATAGAACTCCAAAAAATCCAACAAAAACACCAGTCCAAGCAGTTTTTGAAAGTTTTTCACTTAAAATTAGATATGAAAATATTGCGGTAAAAATAGGAGATACTTTACTAAAAGTTTGCGCTTCTGCTAAAGGGATTGTTGCAATATTGTAAAAGTACATCAGCAAAGCACTAAAACCTATAAAACCTCTTATAAAAAGTAAAAATGGCTTTCCACCTGTTTGTTTTAGTGGAGATTTATAAATTGCAAAGAGTATTAAAATTACGCCTGTTATATTTCTAAAAAATACAACTTCTATTGAGCTTACATAAGTACTTAATTCTTTTGCAAATCCACCAGTAAAAGCAAATAAAAATGAGGAAATAAGCATATATTTTATGGCAAGTTTTGTATTGTCTTGGAAGGGGGTATTTATCATAATCGCGATTTTAATATAACTTTAGTTAAAATCGCATTATTATTAAAGGGATTTGTATTTTATGATAGATTTGTTTGGAATAAAAGTAGATGCGTATATCGTAGCAATTACAATATTTGTTTTTTTTCAATTTTTTAGAGCGGTTCTTAGAAAAATTGCATTAAAAATAGTAACAAAAACAACTAATCAATTCGATGATGAATTAGTTGATTCTGTAAAAAAGCCTGTAGATTTTTTATTTATAGTAATTGGCGCAAAATTTGCTATCGACGTATTATTTTTAAGTGATGATATAAAATATTTTTTAGATCAAATAATAAGAACAGGTTTTATAGCTGTTTTATTTTGGGGTATATTAAATGTTCTTACAACATTAGCCGAAAATATACATAAAGTTACAAATAAATTCGGAGATAAAGTTAGTATTCATGTTGCTAATTTTCTTATTAAGTCAATTAGATTCTTTATCATTATTCTTGGTGCTATTGCAGTACTTCAAGAGTGGGGATATAATGTAAGTGGTTTTTTAGCTTCTATGGGTCTTGTTGGTATGGCTTTAGCATTAGCTGCTAAAGATACTGCAGCCAATCTTTTTGGTTCATTGGTAATATTTATCGATAAACCTTTTCGAGTAGGGGATTGGATAAAAACACCACAAGTTGAGGGTACTATTGAAACTATAGGTATACGAAGTACAAAGGTGAGAACATTTGCTCAAGCTCTTGTGACTGTTCCTAATGCAACGTTAGCCAATAGTGCCATACTTAACTGGTCTGCTATGGGTAAAAGAAGAATAAAAATGAATTTAGGTGTAACGTATAATACACCTGCTACAACAGTTGAAAATATAATCAAAGATATTAAGATTATGTTGGAAAATCATGAAGATATTCATCAAGATACAATACATATCTATTTTAGTGAATTTGCTTCAAGTAGTTTAAATATTTTTTGTTATTACTTTACAAAAACAACTAATTGGGGTGAGTTTATGAAAGTACGAGAAAATACATATTTAGAGATTATGAAGATTGTAGAAAAAAATGGTTCTAGTTTTGCATTCCCTACGCAAACATTACATATAGAACATGATAATAAAGTAGAATAAAAAGGTAGAAAATGATAAAAATAGCTTTAATTGGACAACCAAATGTTGGTAAGAGTTCATTATTTAATAGACTTGCTAGAAAAAGAGTAGCAATTGTAAGTGATGTTTCTGGAACAACAAGAGATGTTAGAAGAAGAGAGATAGATATTAACGGTCGAGCTGCATTGATGCTTGATACTGGTGGTATTAGTAAATCAAAAAATGAAATTATGGAAGATGGTAGTGAGTTTAAGATTTTTACAAATGTAAAAAGAAAAGCTGTAGAAACTGCAAAAGAAGCTGATATTGTTTTATATATGGTTGATGGTAAAAATATCCCTGATGATGAAGATAGAAACCTTTTTTATGAACTTCAAGCTTTAGGAAAAAAACTTGCTTTAGTTGTAAATAAAATTGATAATGATAAAGAGTTGGAAAGACTTTGGGACTTCTATGAGTTTGGTATCAATGATGATGAGATGTTTGGAATATCTGTATCTCACAATCGTGGTACGAAAAAACTATTTGAATGGATATATGAACAACTTCCACCAAGTGAAGCAGAATTAGCAGAAGATGCAAAAGCTTTAATTAGTGATTCTGAAATGGATCTTTTAGTAGATCCTATTGAGGAAGCTGAAGAGGTTGAAGAGGTTGATCCAAATCATATTAAAGTAGCAATTATTGGAAAACCAAATGTTGGAAAAAGTTCTATCTTAAATGCTTTAATTGGAGAAGAAAGATCAGTTGTAAGTCCAATTGCTGGAACAACAATAGATCCAGTTGATGAAACATACGAAGTGGGTGATAAAAAAATTACTTTTATTGATACAGCTGGGCTAAGAAGACGAGGGAAAATTCAAGGGATTGAGAAATTTGCATTGATGAGAACAGAAGATATGTTAGCTCAAGCAAATATCGCTTTACTTGTATTAGATGCTAGTCAACCAATTAGTGATCAAGATGAAAAGATTTCAGGCCTTGTGGATCAATTTGGATTGGGTGTTATTATTATTTTAAATAAATGGGATGAAAATATGGATACTTTTGAGAAAATATCTCAAGAGATTCGTGGAAGATTTAAGTTTTTATACTATGCTACTATTGTTGCTGTTTCAGCTAAAACTGGAAGAAATATTAAAAAACTTGAAGAGAAACTTTTATCTATTTTTGAAAACTACCATAGAAGAATTGCAACATCAGATTTAAATAAAACTATAGAGTTAGCTATAAGAAGACACTCTTTACCAAGTCCAAATGGAAATAGACTAAGAATCTACTTTGCAACACAGTTTGATGCAAATCCACCAACGATTGCCGTTATTATGAATAAACCTAGAATGTTACACTTCTCATACAAAAGATACTTGATTAACTTTATTAGAGATAATCATAACTTTGAAGGTGTTCCTGTTAGAGTTGTGGCACGTGGACGAGGGGAACGAAGTGCTGAACAAGAGCAGTTTGAAGCTACATATCAAGCATTTAATATCCCTACAGATTTTATGCTATCAAAATTTGAAGAGGAAGAGGGTGATTTTGAGTATCATCCAGAAGACGAGGATTATTAATAATCCTTGTCTTTTTTTAAAGCATAAAAAAAAGGGTGAAGATAAATCTTCACCCTTTTTTATAATCTTATATTAATATAAAATTATTTACCAGCTTTAACCGCTTCTTTAAGTTTAGCACCAACTTTAAATTTAGCAACAGTTGATTCAGCAATTTGAATTTTGTCACCTGTAGATGGGTTAATACCTTCTCTAGCAGCTCTTTTTGAAGTACTAAATGTACCAAATCCAATGAATGCAACACTATCACCAGTAGCTAAAGCTTCAGTAATTGTTTCAAGTGTAGCTTCTATTGCAGCACCCGCATCTTTTTTAGTTAAACCAGCTTTGTCTGCAACAGCAGCAATTAAATCACTTTTATTCATATTAATATCTCCTATATTTGTCTTTGCGTAAATAATATCAAAAGAAACTTTAATTAATATTTAAAGTTAAGTATTTTAGCTAATAAATTGCTAATTATGCTAAAATAACGTATGTTTACCTATAAATCAGTACTTACAGCACTTTGTTTTTCATTTTTTCTTTATTCTGATTATTTTGGAATTAAAGTTGAGTTTATTAATACACTTTTCGCAATTATGGGGATAGTAGCACTTTTTTACCTTAAAAAAAAGGAATTATTTGCTACTGGTTTTCTTATTTCCGTTTTATGGTTTTGGTGGGTTGGATATAGTTTTGTATATTACGATTTAAGTTATCTTATTCCTCTTGCAATTACTGGAATAAGTTTGGTATATGGAGTACTTTTTTATTTTATAGGTTTTTTCAATACTATAGTATATAAAATACTCTACATAATTCTTTTAAGTTTTATAAATCCTTTTGGGTTTAATTGGTTTAAAATAGAATTACCATTTATAAATAGTTATTTGGGAACATCAAAAATAGAATATTTTATAATAGTAGCTTCAATTGGATTATTTATCCAGTATAGAGCTCAATATAAAAAACAATCAATAGTGGCATTATGTGTAGTTTTTGTCTCTCTTTATATATACAATATTTCTAATACATTTTCGATAGAAAAACCAAACCTAAAAATTTATGAGTATCAAACCAATATTGACCAAGAAAAAAAATGGAAAAAAGAGTATCAACAAAATATTGTGTATGACAACTTTAGTGCAATCAATAATGCAATAAAAAATAGTTATGATTTGATAGTATTGCCCGAAACTGCTTTTCCTCTTGTGTTGAATAAGACTGCTTCCGTAAATGAAGAGCTATTGAAATTATCTTATCATATCTCTATTGTTACAGGCTCACTTTATAAAAAAGATGGTTTATATTATAATAGTACTTACTTTTATGAGAATGGCAAACGCAAAGTAGCTCATAAGGTTGTTTTGGTGCCATTTGGAGAAGCTGTTCCTCTTCCTGAGAAAATAAGAAACTTAATTAATGATCTTTTTTATGATGGTGCTAAAGACTATGAAACAGCCAAAGAGCCAACTACTTTTACTATAAAAGGTATAAAATTTAGAAATGCAATTTGTTATGAGATCACTACTGATGATATATATCAAAATTTAGATACTTCTTACATAATTGCAACATCAAATAACGCTTGGTTTAGCCCCTCAATACAAACAAACTTACAAAATTTACTAATGAAGTATTATCAAAATAAGTACAAAGTTTATTACATAAATGTGACAAATCATTAATGATTAAGAGAATTAAGGT
>JBATTX010000129.1:0-3649 GCA_049670825.1 Arcobacteraceae bacterium
TATTAAGAACATAGTTTTTCTCTTTTGACTCAATAACTTGTATCATTTTTTCAATATTTTTTCTTACATTTTGAGGTATGGGCATTAATAATACAGCTTCAAACTCTTTTTTTGCATCTTTGTATGATTTCATCATCATTAATGTTCTTGCAAACTCTGCTCTTACTCGGCTATCATTTGGATAGTTAATGAGTATTCTATCAAAAGATGTAAATGCATATTCGTAGTTTTGAAGTTCAAATGCACTTCTTCCATAATAGAAATCTACAATTTTATTTTCAGGGTATTGTTCTAGTAATTTGTCAAATAATAAAAAAGATTTTTGATAGTTTTTGTTGTTGAAATTTTCTAAAGCTATTTTGTATTCTTGTGATGTTTCTACTGCTATTTTCATTTCTTTTTTAATAGGTACTGAAGGCTGTAAAATCTTTTCATCAACCTTTTGGATTAAGTATTCTTTAATAAAACCATTACTATTTTCCAATTTACACCATTGGTATTTATTACAATACTCTAATTTAAAAGTTTCATTTTCTTTTTTCGTTGAAATTATATTGCTTGTAGCTGTGGGATTTTTATATACATTTAGTGTTTTCGTTTTAGGAGTTACTAGAATTGATGCACTAGAAACTGTAGCAACAGAAACAATAGAAAATATAATGGGTGATAACGTTTTCATTTAATCTTACTTTCATACCTTTTTTTTCTATTATACTCTTATAGTACTTAATAAATAAATGGTATAATAAAGAATGACTAAGCAAATAAACTTCAAAAAATACACATCTATAGGCATTGGCAACGAATATGATGTAAAGATTATCAATGCAATTGAGAAATATGATGAATACAAAATTATAGGAAGAGGAAACAATTTACTTATATCAAATAATCCTCCAAGATTAGCAATATTAGGTGAAGAGTTTGATTATATAAAAGAAGAAAATGGTCTTTTAATTGTTGGAACAGCAACAACAAGTGGAAAATTATTGACCTATTGTCGAAAAAATGATATAGCACATTTTGAACTATTAGCAAAACTTCCTGGAAACATGGGTGGATTAGTTAAAATGAATGCTGGACTAAAAGAGTGGGAAATATTTAATTATCTTCATTCTATAAAAACAGAAGATGGCATTATTTTAAAAAAAGATATTCCTCATTCATATAGACATACGCAAATAGATGGTATAGTGTATGAAGTGAGTTTTATCATAGAAAAAGGATATGATAAAGAACAACAAAAAATTTTCAATAAAATGAGAGATAATCAACCAAATCTTCCTAGTGCAGGTAGTTGTTTTAAAAATCCAAAAGATTATAGTGCAGGGTATTTGATCGAAAATGTTGGATTAAAAGGTTATAGTATAGGCGATATGTCGTTTAGTGAAATACATGCAAATTTTTTAGTTAACTTAGGTTCTGGAACTTTTGATGATGCTATGAGCTTGATAAATTTAGCAAAACAAAAAGTGAAAGAAAAATTTAGTATTGATTTAGAATTAGAGATAGAGATAATATAAGTGTGGAAAAATGAAAATATTAATTATAGAAGATGATGAGAATATTTTAGCTGTTTTAAAACGTGGTTTTGAAGAGGAAAATTATATTATAGATAGTGCTTCAAATGGAGAAGATGGTGAGTATTTGGCGCTAACGAATAGCTATGATTTAATTTTATTAGATTGGATGCTTCCTTTAAAAAGTGGAATTGAAGTTTTGGAAAACTTGAGACAACAAAGTATTCTAACTCCGGTTATTATGCTCACTGCAAAAGATGATATTGATGATAAAGTATTAGGTTTAACTTATGGTGCTGATGATTATATGAGTAAGCCTTTTAGTTTTAAAGAACTTATTGCACGTGTAAATGCACTCTACAGAAGGTCGTTATCTTCAACAACCAATAAACTACAAATAAAAGATATAGTAATAGATATAGATTCAAAAGTTGTGACTAAAGATGAGCAGGAAGTTATAATGACTCAAAAAGAGTATGAACTTTTATTATTTTTAGTTAAAAATCAAAACAAACTTGTCTCAAATCCAATTATTGAAGAGCAACTTTGGAATAATGAAGAGTATATAAACAGTAATGTTATACAAGTTACTATTTATAATTTACGTAAAAAACTTGGAAAAGATTTTATTAAAAGCTCAAGAGGGTTAGGATATAAAATTGAAGTTTAGATTTAAAAGTATTAAAACCAAAATTTTATTTTATTTTGGTGGTACTACGATACTTATTTTAATGCTTTTTAATTTTACGTTTTACCATTTTTTAGAACAAAATACCAAACTATCTATACAGAATAATTTATACCACAAAGCTGTATTTATCAATAACCAATTATTGTCAAATATTCCTATTAATGAACTTTTAAAAAATAAAGAGTTGGAATCTTTTGATATTGCTCTTATAAAAGAGGATAAAGTACAGTATAAAAAAGGAAATACTTTTTTTAAATCTCTCATCAAATATGTTGATGAAAAAAGATCATTTTTTGTTTTTAGTAGAGAAGGAAAACTTGATGGATTATATATTTTTAGAATAAAAGAACCATATAAGGGTGCTATATTATTCTATGAAAAAGACTTAGATGATAAAATCACTTCAAAACTAAAAGAGGTGAAAGATATTTTATTTTTTTTAGAACCTATCTTGCTGCTACTTCTTATTTTTATGGTTAGTAAAGTTACAGATAAAATTTTAAAATCTATCAATAAAATTACCAAAACTGCTAACAAAATTTATGTAACAGATTTCGCATCAGAAATTCCTCAACCAAAATATGATGATGAGATTAAAGATTTGGTTGATTCCTTTAATTTTATGATTAGCCGTCTAAAAAGTGGAGTGAAATTGCTAGAACAATTTAATAGTGATGTTTCTCATGAGTTAAAAACACCACTTACTGTTATAAAAAGTGAAATAGAAATTACACTCAACAAACCGAGAAATCAAGAGTATTATGAAAAAACTTTACAGACTATTGAAAATGAAACATTGCAAATACAATCTATTGTTGATAATCTTCTTTTACTAACAAAATACACAAAAGAGAACGTCAAACAAACATTTCATGAAGTATGTTTGGACTCTTTACTTTTAAGCATTATTGAAAAATTTAATTTTCAGCTTAAAAATAAAAATATTCAATTGAATATAAAAAGATTTGAACCTACTTGTTTACAAGCAAATGCGGTGTTAATAGGTACAATTTTTTCAAATCTTATTGACAATGCAATTAAATATTCAAATGAAAATACACATATAGATATTTCATTATATAAAAATGAGAAAATACACTTTATTATCAAAGATCAAGGTATAGGAATCTCTACTAATCATCTTGATAAAGTACAAAATAGATTTTATAGAATTGATGAATCTCGTAACAAAAAAATTAAAGGATTTGGACTAGGTTTAAGTATAGTAACAAATAGTGTTGAACTACATGAAGGAAGTATTAAAATTAGTTCAGTTAAAAATAAAGGAACACTTGTAGAAGTTATTTTGTAATATTTCAAAACTTATAAAATTGCAAAATGCAATAAAATTTTAAGAAACAAATTTTTTACACTAAAATTGTTATTATAATTTTTAAGGATAGAGTATGAAAATGTTAAAATGTGCTTCTCTTGATGG
>JBATTX010000130.1:0-10972 GCA_049670825.1 Arcobacteraceae bacterium
ATATCTTCAAAAGCTAAAAAATTGTCATTTTCTAAGATTGTTTTATTTGGTATTTCACCATCTATTATTTTACAAAATATACACATATATTTTTTCCTTACTAATTTATACTTATAAGTATAGCTAAACAATGTTAAGGGAAAAGTAATACAAAATATTAGTAGCTAATTTTGACTCTTACCAAAATGTAATAAGACTTTGAGTATAATCGCATAATTTATAAAAGATTATATTTACATAATCAATCACAGGAGATACCTTTGCAAGATTGGATAGAGAAGATAAACAACAGTGAATCTTTAGAACAATTAGAACAATTACGAGTAGAAATTTTAGGGAAAAAAGGTGTTTTAACACTTGAATTTGCTAAAATGAAGAGTGTACCAAATGAAGATAAAAAAGCATTTGCACAAAATTTAAATACTCAAAAAACAGAAATTACTGAAGCTTTAGAAACTCAAAAAACTATTTTAATGGCTCAAGAGTTAGAAAAACAATTAGAAGCTGATAAAATTGATGTAACAAAATTTGCAGCGAATTTAAATAATGCTGCAACACATCCTGTAGCAGATACTCTGAATCAAATTACTACATATTTTCAAAACTTGAATTTTAGTGTTGAAGAGGGACCATTAGTAGAAGATGATTTTCACAATTTTGAAGCATTAAATCTTCCAAAATACCATCCTGCAAGAGATATGCAAGATACATTTTACTGTAACGATGGTGCAGTTCTAAGAACACATACAAGTCCTGTACAAATTAGAACTATGATGAGTCAAAAACCACCAATTAGAATGATAGCACCGGGTACTGTTTTTAGAAAAGATTTTGATATAACACACACTCCTATGTTTCATCAAATCGAAGGATTAGTTGTTGAAAAAGCTGGTGTAGTTTCATTTGCAAACTTAAAATTTGTTATGGAAGAGTTTTTACAACATATGTTTGGAGATGTTGAAGTACGATTTAGACCTTCATTTTTCCCATTTACAGAACCATCTGCTGAAGTAGATATCTCATGTATTTTCTGTAAAGGTGATGGTTGTAGAGTATGTTCACATACAGGATGGTTAGAAGTTCTAGGATGTGGAATCGTTGATGAGAATGTATTTAAAGCTGTTGGATATGAAAATGTTAGTGGATATGCATTTGGTTTAGGTGTTGAAAGATTTGCAATGCTTATACATAAAATTGGAGATTTAAGGTCTCTATTTGAGAGTGATATTAGACTTTTAGGACAGTTCAGATGATAGTTACAAGACAATGGTTACAAGAATATATTGATATTTCAAAAATTAGTACACAATCTATGTGTAAAGCACTTAACTCTATTGGATTAGAAGTTGATAGTACACATAGAATCCTCATTCCAAATAATGTAGTAGTTGGATATGTACAATCATGTGAAAAACACCCGGATGCTGATAAACTTAATATTTGTCAAGTAAATATAGGTAGTAAAATAGAACAAATTGTTTGTGGTGCTAAAAATGTTAAAGAGGGACAATATGTTGCTGTTGCAACTGTTGGAGCTATTTTAGGTGAAGATTTTAAAATCAAAAAAGCAAAATTAAGAGGTGTAGAATCAAATGGTATGATCTGTAGCTCTACTGAGATTGGCTTACCAAAAACTTTTGATGGTATTATGGAATTAGATGATTCTATCGGGGAACTAGTTATTGGTAAAGAGTTAAACGAATATTCACTTATTAATGATGAAATAATTGAAATTGAATTAACTGCAAATAGAGGAGACTGTTTAAGTATTAATGGAATTGCTAGAGAATTAAGTACATATTTTAATATCTCTATGAATAATTTCGATCCTGTTGTAAATACAAATAATAAAGGAATTGGTCAAGTTTTTGAAGTAAATTATGATATGAATTGTGATTCAAACTTAATTTATAAAGCTGCATCAATCAAAGACTTTAAACTTGATCTATTACATATTTTAAGAGCTGCTACTATCTCTCAATTAAAAAATACAGATATTGAAACAACAGCAGCGTATGCAACTCATGCATCTGGAGTTTTAATTAATGTATATACGAAATCAATTGCAACAGAACTCAAAGATAAACTTTTCACTTTAAGTATTGCAAAAGATGAAGATGGTTTTGATACAGTTACAGGAAAAGTTTTAGTAAGTACTATCGGAATTGAAGCTGGAAGCGTAACAGAGATGTGCGATGAGATTATCATAGAAGCAAGTTATACAAACCCAGAACAATTATCCCAAATGGTATTTGATAAAAAGAAAAAAACAGGTGATATTTATTACAAAGCTTCAAGAGGAAGCGAACCAAACTTAGATAGTGGAATTGATACGATTATTACACTTCTATCACAAAATGGTGCAACAATTTATAATGGAAGCAAAAACTTTATTAATGATGTTTCACCTACAACTATTAATATTAATAACAAACAACTTAATGCTATCATTGGTCAAAGTATAGCTCCAAGTAAAGTAAGTCAAATACTTACTTCTTTAGGCTGTTTTGTAAAACAAGATGGACAAAATACAATCAATGTAACTATCCCAACATTTAGACATGACCTTAAAAATATTGCAGATATCACTGAAGAGATTGTAAGAATGATTGGTATTGATAAAATCAAATCAAAACCTTTAGAGATGAAAGAGTTTAATAACAACAATGATACATCAAACAAATTATTAATTAAAAATGATATTCGACTAAAAGCAGTTACAAATGGATTTTTTGAAACACTTACCTACGTATTTACAAATAAAGAGTTGTTATCAAAATACAACTTCCCAACAGTAGTGAAGAAAAAAGATATTTTAAACCCAATTGTAAATGAACTTAATACATTTAGAACAACTATGGCATTAAATTTTGTACAAGCAGTTTCTCATAATGTAAAACAAGGATATAAATCTGTAGGTTTATTTGAAATTGGAACAATTTTTGATAAAAATAGAGATGAAACAAAAAGTTTAGGATTTGTATTTAGTGGTGAGATTGAATCTGAATCAATAGCAAATAAAGCCAAACCAAAAAATATTGATCTATTTGGCTTTTGCCAAAAAATTTCTAGTATCATCGGAGAATTTGAATTAGAAGTACTTAAAAAAATTGATAATGATTTTATTCATCCTTATCAAAGTGCTTCTATGATACAAAATGGAAAAATTATTGGAACTGCATATAAAGTACATCCAAATGTTGCACAAGATTTTGACATCTCTAGTGATACATTTTTAGCAGAAATTAATTTTGATATGTTAAATAATGATACAATTATTGCTACAGGCATCTCAAAATTTCAAGCATCAAAAAGAGATTTAAGTATAGTGGCACCTAAAAACTTAGAATACAAAGAGATAAAAAAAGCAATTAACTCTTTAAAAATAGATGAGATTAAACAATTTAATTTAGTGGATATATATCACGATGAGAAACTTGGTGAAAATGAAAGTTTAACTATAAAATTTATCTTACAATCAGAAACTAAAACATTTGAAGAAAGTGATATAAATGATATTATGGATACAGTGCTAGCGAAATTAGAAAAAGATTTACAAATAGGCTTAAGATAATGGAAAAATTAAACATAACACCGCTAAATAATTCATTTGATATCGTAATTGATAATATTGCTAGTGACAAATCTATCTCTCATAGATGTGCTATGTTTAGTTTATTTAGTGATAAACCATCAACTATACAAAACTATCTTCGTGGAGAAGATACTATGGATTCTTTAAAAATTGCTCAAAAACTTGGAGCTACCATTGAAGATAACAAAGAAACAAATACCATAACAATAACTCCACCTGAAACTTTAAGCGAACCAGATGATATACTTGATTGTGGAAATGCAGGAACAGGTATGAGACTGTATGCAGGATTATTAGCTGGAATTGAAGGAAGTTTTGTTCTGACTGGGGATAAGTATTTGCGAAGTCGACCAATGAAAAGAGTTACAGATCCATTGCGTGATATTGGAGCTAAAATCGATGGAAGACTAGATGGAAATCTAGCACCACTTCATATACGAGGTGGTAAACTAGCATCTTTTAAATACCACAGCGCGATTGATTCAGCACAAATCAAATCAGCTCTTATATTAGCAGCAATTCAAAGCAATGAAAAATCATACTATAAAGAGGATCTGTTAAGTAGAGATCACACAGAACGGATGTTAAATGGTATGGGTGCAAATATTCACACCAATGAAGATGGATGGATAGAGATTGAACCATTACAGGGAAAAAAACTCAAGCCTTTAAATATAACAGTACCAACTGATCCCTCTTCAGCATTTTTCTTTGCTGTTGCAGCAGCAATTACACCGAATGCAAAAGTAACTTTAAAAAATGTAACTTTAAACCCTACAAGAATTGAAGCATACAAAATTTTAGAGAAAATGGGTGCTAAGGTAACGTATGTAAAAACTGAAGATGTATATGAACCTATAGGTGATATTATCGTTGAATATAGTGTTTTAAATGGTATAACAGTAGATTCAAACATAGCTTGGCTGATAGATGAATTACCATGTTTAAGCATTGCTATGTCTCTTGCAAATGGTAAAAGTGTTGTAAAAAATGCAAAAGAGCTACGAGTAAAAGAAAGCGATAGAATTAGTAGTGTTATAAACAATCTAAAACTATGTGGTGTATCATGTAAAGAGTTTGAAGATGGTTATGAGATTGATGGTAATGCAAACTTACAAAAAGCAACTATTGATTCGCATGGTGATCATCGTATCGCTATGAGTTTTGCAATAGCAGGTCTTTTATGTGGTATGGATATCGAAGATACTCAATGTATAGAAACATCTTTTCCTAATTTTACTGAAATACTAGAGTCATTAAAAGGATAAAAATTGAAAGTAAAAGTAGCATCTCACTATGGGTTTTGCTTTGGAGTTAAACGAGCTATAAAAATTGCAGAAGAGCATAAAAATGCTGCAACTATGGGTCCTTTAATCCACAACCAAAAAGAGATAGATAGATTAAAACAAGATTTTAATGTTGGATTATATTCAACAATAGAAGAAGCTCAAGCTAATGATACTGTGATTATAAGAACACACGGTATTCCAAAAAACGACTTAGCAAAACTAAAAGAAAATAATACAAAAGTTATCAATGCAACTTGTCCATTTGTAACAACACCACAACAAATTGTCAAAAATATGTCAAAAGATAAATATAGTATTGTCATATTTGGAGATGAAGATCATCCCGAAGTCAAAGGTGTAAAAAGTTATGGTGATGATGTACATGTTGTACCAAGCCCAGATGAGCTAGAAAACTTAACCTTTAAATATGACAAAATTGCAACTGTTGCACAAACTACAAAACAAAAAGAAAAATACTTAGATATCGTAAACCATTTAATACTCAAATATAAAGAAGTAAGGGTTTTTAATACTATTTGTGATGCAACATTTGAAAACCAAGCAGCTACTAGAGAACTCTCTGCTACTGTAGATATTATGATTATTATTGGTGGTAAAAACTCATCAAATACAAAACAACTTTTTAACATTTCTGAAGAGAACTGTGTAAGTTACCTAATAGAAGATGAAACAGAAATTGAAGATTCATGGTTTGATAATAAAACGGTATGTGGGATCACCGCAGGTGCTTCTACGCCAGACTGGATCATACAAAAAGTGATAGAAAAAGTAGAAAAAATTTAGCTCTATAAAAAAATTAAGTCAAATTTCGGTATAATCAACCCATAAAAAACAAAAGGGTAGGCAAGTAAATGAAATTTGAAGATTTTGAAATAGAAGGTGAAGACTTCGCAGCAATGTTGGAGGAGAGCGAAAAGAACACTGAAACAAACTCAGTAACTGAGGGTGAGATAGTAATTATTAATGATGATAACTTTGTAGTAAGTATAGCTGGTAAAGAGGGAAGAATCCCATTAAGTGAAATTACAAACACAGACGGAACAGTAAAATATTCAGTTGGTGATAAAATCACTGTTATGATCATTGGAACTAGAGGTGAAAACTTATCGTTATCGTACAAAAAAGTTTTACAAAAAGCTAAATTTGACGAATTTTTCGCAAAATATGGTGAAGAACCAGAAAATGTAATTGTTGAAGGTGTTGTAACATCTGTTAAACCAAGAGCTGGATTTATCGTTCAAGATGACGAAGGTATGGAATACTTTATGCCAATGGCACAAGGTTTCTTAAAAGCTGTTGGTGCAGTTGGTAAAAAAATCAAAGCAATTGTTCTTAAAGCAAAACCAGAAACATCAAGCATAGTTATCTCTAGAAGAAAACTAATCGAAGAAGCACAAAAAAACAAAGAAGAAAAAATAGCTGAATTAATGGAAAATAATGAACCTAAAACAGGTATCGTTAAAAAAATTACTAGCTATGGTATGTTTGTAGATTTAGGTGGAATTGATGGTTTAGTAAACTACAACGAGATCTCATACAAAGGTCCAGTTAATCCATCTGCTTATTACAAAGAGGGTGACGAAGTAGTTGCAATAATGAAATCTTATGACAAAGAAAAAGGTCACTTATCTTTATCAATCAAAGAAGCATTAGCAAATCCTTGGGAAGAGATGAGAGATGCTCTAGAAACTGGTGATACAATTACTGTAACTGTTTCTAACTTTGAATCTTATGGTGCATTTGTAGATTTAGGAAATGACATTGAAGGTTTATTACATATCTCTGAAATCAGTCACAATAAAAATGTAAAAAATCCTAAAGATTATTTAGAAATTGGTCAAGAGATCAATGTTGAAGTTATCGATTTAGATTGTGATAAAAGAAGATTAAGAGTAAGTTTAAAATCTTTACAACCAAAACCATTCCAAACATTTATCAAAGAACATAATGTTGGTGATGTTATTACTGGTACAGTTGCTACATTAACAGACTTTGGTGCATTTATTAACCTTGGAACTGTAGATGGTCTTTTACATAATGAAGAAGCTAACTGGGAATCAACAACTAAATGTAAAGATGTTTACAAAAAAGGTGATGAGATTGAAGTAAAAATTATTAAAATTGATACTGAAAAAGAAAACATCTCTTTAAGTGTAAGAGCATTACAAGATTCTCCAGCACAAAAATTTGAAAAAGAGCATAACACAGGTGATATTATTAAATCAACTGTTAAAGATATTAAAGATTTTGGTATTTTTGTTAAACTTGAAAATAATCTTGATGGTCTTATCAGAAAAGAAGATATGATGAAACCTGAAGAGGGTGAAGAAGAAGTTAAAATTGGTGACGAAATCGAAGCTGTTGTTGTAAATATTGACAAGCAAAGAAATAGAGTTAGATTATCAGTAAGAAGATTGGCATCTCAAAAAGATAGAGATATGTTACAATCAGTTAATGATAACTCAACAATGACACTAGGTGACGCACTAGCAGGACAGTTAAAGTAATCTTACTTTAACTGTAAAAATGGAGAAAATTATGAATAAACCTACAGTAGTAGTTTGTGACCACATCCATGAGAGTGGTTTAGAGATACTAAAAAATACTAGTGATATAAATTATGTTTATGCAGCAGATATAGATAAAACTGCCCTTTTAGATGTAATCAAAGATGCTGACGTTTGTATCACAAGAAGTTCAACTGATGTTGATGAAAAGTTTTTAAATGCAGCAACAAACCTGAAAGCAGTAGTGCGAGCAGGTGTTGGTGTTGATAATGTTGATATTGATGGTTGTAGTAAACGTGGTGTAATCGCTATGAATGTACCTACAGCAAATACTATTGCAGCAACAGAACTTACAATGACACATTTACTTTCTTGTATGAGAAAGATGCCATATGCACATTCACAATTAAAAGATCATAGAATCTGGAAAAGAGAAGATTGGTATGGACAAGAACTTTATGGTAAAAAAATAGGTGTAATCGGATTTGGTAATATTGGACACAGAGTTGCTTTACGATGTAAAGGATTTGAAATGGATGTTGTTACTTACGATCCATACATCTCTTCTACAAAAGCTACAGATTTAGGTGTAACATATACAACTAATTTTGATGATATTCTAGCGTGTGATATAATTACTATTCATACACCAAAAAATCATGAAACAATTGATATGATTGGTGAAAAAGAGATTGCAAAGATGAAAGATGGTGTTATCCTGATCAACTGTGCAAGAGGTGGATTATATAATGAAGAAGCATTATTTAATAATTTAAAATCTGGGAAAATTGCAATGGCTGGTATTGATGTATTCAATAAAGAACCTGCAATAGACCATCCTTTATTAGACTTAAATAATGTAACAGTAACAGCTCACCTTGGTGCAAATACTGTAGAATCACAATTTAAAATTGCTACACAAGCTGCTAATAATGCTATAAAATCTGCTCGTGGTATTGGTTACCCACATGCATTAAATTTACCGATTGATGAAACAAAAATACCTTCTTTTGTAAAACCATATTTAGAGTTAACTCAAAAAATGGCTTTCTTAATTGCACAAATGGATAAAAGTGAAATCAAATCGATTAAAATTGAAGCAGAAGGTGAAATTTCTAATTATTTAGATAGTTTAGAAACATTTGCAATTGTTGGTGCATTAACTCAATCTATGAGCAGTGACAAAATCAACTATGTAAATGCGACATTTGTAGCTAATGAAAAAGATATCAAAGTAGGATCATCAATTCACTCTAATAATAGTGCATTTAAAAATCAAGTTACTGTAAAAATAACTACTAATAACGGTGTAAATACAACAAGTGGTACAATTTTTGAAGAAGATGTTCAAAGAATCATTACTGTTAATGATTGCATGATGGATATTGAACCAACTGGTAAAATGATCTTATTATCTAACTCTGATGTTCCAGGTGTTATTGGTGCCGTAGGAACTATCTTAGCTGATGATGGTATTAACATATCTGACTTTAGACTTGGTAGAAGTAAAAATGGTGCACTTGCTGTAATCATTGTAGATGAAGATGTTCCAAGTAGTACATTAGAAAAATTATCAAATATTGAAGCTGCTCGTTCAGTTTCTTATGCTCAAATATAAGGATTTAATATGGCTCTAGGGATGAGTGATTTAAAAAAAGGTTTAAAAATAGAAGTTGATGGTATTCCATATAAAATTACTGATTATGCACATGTTAAGCCTGGTAAAGGTGCTGCATTTGTTAGATGTAAAATTAAAAACTATCTAAATGCTAAAACAATTGAGAAAACATTTCATGCTGGTGATAAATTTGAAGTTCCTGATTTACAACAAAAAACTATGCAATTTTTATACGATGATGGTGAGATGTTACAATTTATGGATACAGACACTTATGATCAAATTGGATTAACACATGATCAAGTTGGTGAGACAGAAAAATGGATCATTGATGGTATGAATGTAGATATGATGTTTTTCAAAGGTGAAGCTATTACAGTTGAAGCACCTGCTACTGTTGAGATGAAAATTGTTGAAACTCCACCAAACTTTAAAGGTGATTCACAAGGTGGTAAAAAACCTGCAACTTTAGAGTGTGGAGCTGTTGTTCAAATTCCATTTCACTTAATTGAAGGTGATATTATCAAATGTGATACTAAAACTGGTGATTACTTAGAAAAAGTAAAATAGTAATATTATTTTACATATCTATAAAAAAGGGGCTTATTTTAAGCCCCTTTTTTTAATTTCAAAAATTGGAAAAATATGAATAAAAAACAATTAATAATCTTTGATATGGATGGTACACTTATTGATAGTGGTGATGTTATTACAAATACTATTAATTTTGTAAGAACCAATTTAGGACTAGAAGTTATGCCTAAAATTGAGCTATTAACAAACTTAAACAATCCAGATATAAATTCTTCAGAATTTTTTTATGGAACAAAAGAGTTCACTGATGAGCAAACAAAACTGTTTGGAGAGTATTATCACCAAAACTGTGTGAGTGATATTTCACTTTATGAAGGGATAAAAGAGCTTTTACAAGAGATTAGTGAACATTTTACACTCTCCATTGCAACAAATGCATCTGCAGAGTTTGCGAACAAAATGATACAACATTTAGAGATAGCTCACCATTTTGACTATGTAATAGGTTCAGATACAGTATCAACTCCAAAACCACATCCTGAAATGCTCTTAAATACAGTAGAAACACTCAATAAGGCGATAAAACATACAATACTAATAGGAGATAGCAATAAAGATAAAAACGCAGCTATAGCTTGTGATATGGATTATTTATTAGTAAATTGGGGATTTACGCAACATGAAAACAAAAATGTTATCATAAATGCGGAAGAGTTAAGGAAAAAGATTTTATCTTTTAAATAATAAAAGAAGAAGAGATGAAATTTATGATTTCAACTCTTCCTTAGCAACAACAGTTTCAATATCCATAATAACTAACATTTGATTATCTTCAAGTCTTACGAAACCTTTTAAATATCTTGATGGAATTGCAGAACCCATATCAGATACCGGATATAATTGAGAAGTTTCTAATTTTTGTACATCATCAACCTTATCAACAACTAAACCAATCATTCTATTATCGTTAGTAATAACTGCAATAACTGCTGTATTTTCATCATATTGAACTTCACCTGTACCAAACTTCACTCTAATATCTAAAATAGGTACAACTTCACCTCTTAAGTTAATAAGCCCTTTTACCCATTGGCTTGTATTTGGTAATGTTGTAATTAAATCAGGGTATGTTAAAATTTCTCTTATTTTTGGTAATTCTACTGCATATTTCATTTCACCTAAAATGAATGTCATATACTCATCTGAATTTGTACTATTAAATTGCTTATCTATTCTTGCCATAATAATTATCCTTTAATTTAATTTGGAGTTTTGCTGAATCTATTCAGCTTTTTTCCAATCTTTATAAAGAGCTTCGTGCTCATTTATCTCTTCTTGACTTGGTTTTCTTCTACAAGATAAGAAACCTTTACTACCATCACATGATTCAAATGGAAATACTGTTGCA
>JBATTX010000131.1:0-16823 GCA_049670825.1 Arcobacteraceae bacterium
CTACTACGCATTGCCACCATTAAAATCACCAACAGGTTTTCCAACCGGTATGCTGACAGGATTTATGAATTTTATAAGCGGAATAGGGCGAGACTTTAAAACAGATTATTTAGTGTTTGCACTTGATAGTAAAGGGAAAACATTTAGAAGTGATATCTATGAAGAGTATAAATCGCACCGACCTGACGCTCCAGATGATCTTAAAGCACAACTTCCTGTAGCAATTGACTTTATCTCTAAGATGGGCTTTATGACAGCTTCAGAGGTTGGATATGAAGCTGATGATATTATTGCATCCTTAGCACATGATGCTGTTCAAAATGGCTTAAAAGTACGAGTAGTAAGTCATGATAAAGATTTGTATCAACTTATTTGTGAAGATATTTTTATGTTTGATCCTATGAAGAAAAAAGTTATAAGTAGTGAAGACTGTTTTACAAAGTATGGTGTATATCCTCATCAGTTTACTGATTACCAATCTTTACTAGGAGATAGCGCGGATAATGTTCCTGGAGTAAAAGGGGTAGGAGCTAAAACGGCAATGGCATTGATTCAGCAGTTTGATACTTTAGATAATATCTATGCCAATATTGAAAATATTGAAAAACCAAGATGGCAAAAACTTCTGACTGAAAATAAAGAGATGGCGTATATCAGCAAACAGCTCGTTACTTTAGCAAAAGATTTTCATGCGTTAGAGCATTTAGGTTCAATAGAAACTTTAGAGTTACCAAAAGAAAATCCTATTTTAAAAATTGCAGATACACTCAACGAATTTGGAATGAATCGAATTATCGATAAAGTTCATAAAGAAGGTCTTAATTATAAAACAACAATCCCTACAGGATATGATGAATCAAAATTTCAAGTAAAAGAGAAAGAGGTTCTAAGTTGTGAGTATGTTCTTTTAAATGAACCTACAAAACTTTTTGAAGTAATTAATGGTATTCCAAAAAACTCTTTAGTTGCTTTTGATACAGAAACAACAGGAATCGATGCTAAAAAAGCCAACATTGTAGGGTTTTCATTTTGTTGGGAAAACTCAAAGGCTTATTATGCACCTATTAGTCACTTTTACTTAGGTGTAGAGGAGCAAATATCATTAGACGATGCAAAGCGAGCTATAGAGCTTTTAAACACACATAAACTTATTTTACAAAATTTCAAATACGATTTAGAAGTGGTGCAAAATAATTTTGGTATCGATATAAAACTTTTTGCTGATACGATGATTATGGCTTGGCTTTTAGATAGTGACAAACCTGTTGGAATGGATAAATTAGCTACGAGACTACTTGATGGTTATACAACTATTGCCTTTAAAGATGTTGTAAAAAAAGGGGAAGATTTCTCAAATGTAAATCTAACTGATGCTTGTGCTTATGCTGCTGAAGATGCCTTTATTACATTTAAACTTTATAGTAAAATACTCGAAGCTTTTAAAGAAAATGACGAAGAGTATTTGATGAAAATAGCAACTCAAGTGGAATTTCCATTTGTAAATGTATTAAACAATATTGAAAATAAAGGTATCAAAATAGATATACCATTTTTTGAAAATTTATTAGAAAAAAGTAAAAGTAATTTAGCAGCACTTACAAAGTCAATATTTGAAATAGCTGGAGTAGAATTCAATATCAATTCTCCTAAACAACTAGGCGAGGTATTATTTGAAACTTTAAAACTTACAGCATCGAAAAAAACAAAAACAGGATATAGTACAAATGAATCTGTATTAGCAAAAATCAAAGATGAACATGAAGTAGTAGGAAAAATTTTAGAATATAGAGAAGCTTTTAAACTTCACTCTACATACATTGAACCTTTATTAGAATTAGCAAAACAAAATGACGAAAACAAAATATATACATCATTTTTACAAACTGGTACTGCAACAGGAAGGTTAAGTAGTAAAAACCCAAATCTTCAAAATATACCTGTAAGAACTGAAGCTGGTAGAGCTATTAGAGAAGGTTTTGTAGCAAGTCCGGGATATAAACTTGTTGGTATTGATTATTCGCAAATAGAGCTTCGATTGCTTGCTCACTATAGTAAAGATCCAGCTTTATTAGAAGCATTTAGAGAAGATAAAGATATTCACTTACAAACAGCAATCAAAATTTTCGGAGAAGAGTTAGCATCTTCAAAAAGAAATATAGCAAAATCTATTAACTTTGGACTTCTTTATGGAATGGGAAGTAGAAAACTTGGAGAGCAATTAGGTATTCCAGCAAAAGAAGCAAAAGAGTATATTGATAGTTATTTTAAAAGTTTTTCAACAGTAAAAGATTTTATGAAATCAATTCAAGACAATGCAATGGAGCAGGGATATGTGAAAACATTATCTGGAAGAAAAAGAAGATTTGATTTTGAAAATGCTACAGGGATGATGAAAGCAACTTATGAAAGAGAATCAGTGAATACTGTATTTCAAGGTAGTGCTTCAGATTTAATTAAGCTTGCTATGATAAAAATAGATATGAAATATAAAAACAATGATGATGTCAAAATGCTTTTACAAATCCACGATGAGTTGATCTTTGAAGTAAAAGAGGAAGTTTTAGAAAATATAACTGAAAAATTGACATACATTATGGAGAATATTTTTGATTTAGAGGTGCCTTTAAAGGTAAGTTTATCAATTGGAAATAATTGGGCAGATTTAAAATAATTATTTAAGTTTTTATATAAATTGTTTAGATAATATATACTTATTATTATGTACCTTTGACATAAATAATTATTTTAGATACAATTACAAAATATAAATATAGGAAATAAGAAATATTATGATAAAGAAAATAAGAAAATTTAGTAATATGTCAATTCTATGTATAACAGATAATGAAAAATGTGTTTCGGATATTCAAGATAAATTTGCTGAAGCAAAAAATTTATTATTTTTAAAAACACTAGAAGATATAAAGAATGAAACGCAAGCTTATGATATTTTATTAGTTGATTATAATGTAAATGGTGCATTAGAAATATTAAAAGAGCTTAAAATCATCAAGCCTATGTTACCTAAAATTGTAATCCTTAAAGGTATTGAAGAGCAAGATTTGGTTGATTGTATTAATTATGGTGCATACTCAATTTTAACGAATCCTGTAAGTTATGATGATTTAAAATTATCAATAGTTATGGCATTAAACCAATCAAAAAGAGTTGATAAAATCTCGTTGAATCATGGTATTTACTATGATGATTATAGAGAAAGATTTTATAATGATGAAGGTGCTATAAATTTTACCAGATTTGAATTTGACCTTTTAAAATTATTATTAGATAATCATAATAAAATAATAAACTATGATGAGATTAAAGAAAAAGTTTGGAAAGAGAAGAAGATGAGTATCTTCACTATGAGAAATGTAGTTAATAAAATTAGAAATAAAACTTATTATGAGATTATTAAAAACAATTCATCGTCAGGTTACCAAATAGACAATATACAATAGAAAGAATGGACAACACAATGGAAGAGCAAATAGTATCAAAAGATGAAATAGTAGAGATGTTTTCTTTGGGTGTACTAGAAGATAACGATAATGGATGGTTGCTATATGGGCAAGAGATCCAAATCATTGCGTTGCACGAAACAGATCCAAAATATATGCAAGACGTTACAAATGCTAATTTTTATAAATTAGTTCCAGTAAAAAAATAATAAAAGGAGAATTCAAGTATGTCACATTGCCCCTTTTGTAAAAAAAAGATAGCTATGAGTAAAGCATTTTGTTCAAGAAATTGTAAGGAAAATTACTTTCAACTAATAGCAATTCAGATACCTAAACTATTTTTAAAACGAATATATGTTTTTTGTAGTAAAGAGGAAAGAGAGAAAGAGATTGCGAATTTTGCAGCCAGACATAAATGGAGACATGACCTTTTAAAAAATAAAATAGAAGATGAAGCAATTAAAATGGGATATGCAAAAGATCCTCTCGCATAGTTAAATTGCTTTATAGTTTCTATATACCAATATATAAACTATAGAGCAAAGAACTGCAAAACCTCCTGAGATAATCATTCCCATAGTTAACCATTGTGTTCCCAATAAAAATCCCAACTGTACATCTGGCTGTCTAAATATCTCAGCTACAATTCTCATTATTGAATATAAAATCACATATAGAAGTCCAAGTTGACCATCAAATTGTTTTTTTGTTCGTACTAAAAAGAGTATCACAAAAACAACAAATCCCTCTAAAAATGCTTCATACAAAGCAGAAGGGTGTCGTAAAATTCCATTTACATAGATTCCCCATGATACATCAGTTGCACGACCTACAAGTTCTTGATTGATAAAATTACCAATTCTTCCAAAAATGTATCCTAATGGAACGGCAAGTGCCGCAATATCTACCATAAACCAAAAACTAATTTTATTTTTTCTACACCATAATAGTGAAGCGATGATAAAACCAGCTAATGCCCCGTGATAACTCATACCCGAGATCCCTATAAATGTACCATCTGATGCAAAAGGATTAAATATTTGTAATGGATGGGTCAAATAATAACTTGTATGTGTATCATAAAATATTATATAACCAAGTCTAGCACCTAAAATAACACCTATTTCAACCCACCAAACATAACTATCTAAAGCATCTTTACTAATATTTAGGTTGTCTTTTTTAATAATCCAATGAGCTATAGCAATTGCACTTAAAAGAGCAATTGCATACATAATTCCATACCAATGTACAGATATTCCAAAAATATTAAACGCAACAGGATCAAAGTGACTGTAAATATTATTCCAGGTTTCCATAAGTTTTATATCCTTAAAGTTTATCTATTATAGTGCATCTGCTATAAGTTCAATAGGGTTTTTAAATACAACTTTTGTATCAGTTCTTCCTAAACTATCTGTAATCTGCATTCTACAAGCACTACACTCAGCACTTACAACATTTGCTTTTGTTTTATTAATCATCGCAGCTTTTTTAACACCAACTGCTTTTGCTAAATGGTATTTTTCACTTTGCATTGTTACTCCACCAAACCCACAACACTCATTTGAATCTGACATCTCATCAATTTGGTAGTTACTTTCGATTAATGCTCGAGGCTCTTTAAATACACCTTGCATTTTTTTAGCATGACAAGGATCGTGATAGGTAACTATATCTGTCATCTTTTTACCATTTGATTTTAACATCTCTGCTAATTCTGTATTTTGTTCTAACCATTTTGTTGCCATTAAAACTTTTGGTGCTAATTTATCAGCTCTTTTTTTCCATTCTGGTTGATTATGAAAATAATGCGACCAATCAATATTAATCATAGCACTACATGTAGCTTCTGGAATAATAATTGAGTCAACTTCATCAATAAATGTTTCAAAATATTCAATATTTTTCTTTGCAAGATGATCAACTGTATCAAAATCACCAGTAAAATATGCAGGTGCACTACAACATAATTGTTTTTTCGGAATCATTACATCTATTTCTAATTTTTCTAAAATTTTCAATAAACTTTTTCCTATATTTGTATAGGCATAGTTACCCATACAACCTATAAAAATAGCAACTTTTTGTTTCTTTTCTTCTTTTACTTCCACTTTAGAATTTACAATTTGTTCTGGATAACTATTTAAAAATGATTTTCTATCCGCATAAGGAACTGTTCTATCTTTGATAAGTTCTATAGGAAGATTAAATCGTGATTTTGCACCTTGATTTTTTGATTCAATTTTTAAACCACATGTTTGAAAAACCCATCCCATCTTTGCCATAAAATCCATAATTTTTCTATGTCTTAAAAGATAAAAGAAAAATCTTTTATACCAAGCAATACCATATTTTTTAGCAATATCTGCACGAACTTGTTCTATAATCATGTCTGTTGGAAGATCATTTGGACAGGCTTCCACACAGTTCGTACACAAGAAACAACTCTCAAAAATCTCTTTTGCAGTTTTATCTAGCTCTAATTCATCTCGTTTATAAGCACCAAGTAAATCAATAAATCCCCTAGGACTTGTCGCTTCATCTTGATTTACATTAAAAATTGTACAGTTTGTTTTACACTTTCCACACTTAATACAGTCATCACTAATATCTGTATAATTAAATTTACTATTCATTATTTAAAACTCTCCACTAACTCTTCTAATTCTAAAAATTTTTCAACTTTTTGTTCATATACTTTATTTGTATTATCTAACTCTTGACTTAATGCCACTAAACCTTTCTCTTCATAACATTTAGGGTTCATAATACACTCATTTAACTCTTCTATTTTTAACTCTAACTCTTCTATCTCTTTTGGTAAATTTTCATAATCCCTTTTATCATTATAAGAGAGTTTTGTTTGTTTGTTTTTTGGTTCTTCCTCTTTTTTAACCTCTACTGTTTTTACTATTACTTGAGCATTTTGACTTTCCATCTCTGCTACATATTTTTCATCTTTTTCATCTTCCAAATACTCGCTGTATTTTTGATAACTCTCTTCTAGAAGTCCATCACCTTTAAAAATATAAAGTTTTTTTGCAATTTTATCTACAAAATATCTATCATGACTTACAAATATTAAAGCACCTTGGAAATGCATCAGATAGTTTTCTAAAATATTAATAGTAGGAATATCCAAGTCATTTGTAGGCTCATCCATAATCAGTACATCAAACTTTTTAGTAAAAAGTAGGGCAAGAGCGATTCTATTTTTTTCACCACCACTTAAAACTCCAACTTTTTTATCTAAATATTCTTTTGGAAATAAAAAGTTTTTAAGGTATCCATACACATGCATGTTTCTACCGTCATTAAGTTCAACTCTATCTCCACCATCTGGACAGAATTGATGCATAATCGTTTGACTTTCATCAAGCATCTCTCTATGCTGATCAAAATATCCTACTTTGAATTCGCCTTTTTTAAAACTTCCTTTATCTATTTTGATTCTTTCTAAAAAGACTTTCAAAATAGAAGATTTTCCACTTCCATTTGGTCCTACTATTGCAATAGTATCTCGTTGAAGTATTCGTGCGGTAAAGTCTTTAATAAGAGGTTTGTTTCCTAAAGTTAGATACACATTATCTAACTCAAATAACATTTTCTTTTTGTTTTTAGTATCACCATCATTAAAAGACTTTTGCTCTCTTTCAATATCTAGCTTCATTTTGTTTATTTTTGCTGGGTTAGTTTTGACTTTCTCTTTAAGAGCAAAATAGTTATCTTTTCTAAGAACATTTCTTTTTCTTCTTGCTGTAACTCCATGTTGCATCCAATGTGCTTCATCTCTTAGTTTACTTAAGAGATTTTCATGCTCTTTTTGTAAATGTGCCAGATTTTGCTCTTTTTGTGCAAGATAATCTTTATATCCACCTCTATATTTTGTAAGTGTTCCATCTTCAATCTCGATAATATTTGTAGCAACGTTATCTAAAAAGTATCTATCATGAGAGATAAAAAGTAGGGTGAAATTTTCTTTTAAAAGAATCGTTTCTAAAAACTCTACCATGTATACATCAAGATGATTCGTAGGTTCATCTAAAAGTAAAATATCAGGTTTTTTTAAAATCAAACCAGCTAGTCCAACTCTTCTTTGCTCTCCACCACTTAAAAGTGTTACATCTTTAAACTCATAACTTTTAAGGTCAAACTCTTGTAATACTCTTTGAATTTTATTGTCAAGATCCCAAGCGTTATGATGATCTAAATATGTCATATAGTGTGATTGTTGTTTGATTAGTTCTTCGTTTTCATAGTCTGTTGCTAGAAGTTCTGAGATTCTGTCATATTCTCTTTGTGCTGTTTTTAACTCTACTAATTGCTCTTCAATAGCATCTTTTACAGTTTGTCCAGATTTGAACTTTGGTTGTTGATCGAGCATCTCTATTTTGATAGATTTATCAATAGCAATCTCACCACTATCAGGCTCTACTTCTTTTGTTATAATTTTCATAAAAGTAGATTTACCCTGACCATTTTGACCAATAACTGCAACTCTTTGTTTCTCTTGAAGAGTAAAATTCACATCTTTTAGTATCACTTTTATATCGTATTGTTTAGTTATTTTTTGTAAGTCAATTAGTGCCATTTATGTTTTTTTATCCTAAATAAAATATCTGTTCTATATATTACGCGATTATATCCAAAACTTACTAGATATACTCTTGTGAGATATTTTCTAAATAGATGAGCTAATATTTTTATAAGGTTATATTATTGTGTTTTCTAATCATTGTATAAATAAGATTTAATTTATCTTCTAAGATGGTGATATTATCAATATAAATATCTATTTTAGTATCTTCTGTGCTACTTTCTATATCCAAACTCATAGTGATAACATTATTTAAATATGTATCAATATTATTTTCAGTCATTTTTTGTAAAGCTGGTACGATTGCTGGAAAAAACTCTTTTTTTTCTATATATTTAATAAGCATACCAAAAGGTGGTTTTTGAGTATTTGAAGATGAAGAATCATCTTGAAGTACTCTTAGTAACTGTTGTCCTAACTTATTAGATAGTAATATAACTTTACCTAGTTTTGTACAAAATTCTTCATTTTCATACAATTTATTTGTAGTCTCACTATCTATTATTTTACTAAACATTTAGACTTTATACTCTCTTCCTAGCGCGTTATCCAATCTATAGACAACTTCTTCCATCATCTCAGTTGAAACAGCGAAGTTAAGTCGCATAAACCCTGAACCATTTTCTCCGAAGCTAACACCAGCGTTGAGTCCTAGCTTTGCATCTTTTACAAAAAAGTCTTTGAGTTCTCTATCTGTAAAATTCATTGCTTTACAATCAAGCCACGCAAGATATGTTGCTTCTATAGGAAGGAGTTTGATCTTTTCTGGATATTTATTACATATAGATTCTAACATCTCATAATTTTTGTAAAGATGGATTTGAAGTTCCTCTATCCACTCTTTTCCATGAGTATATGCACTTTCAAAAGATACATGAGAAAGTACAGAACCATCTGCAAAGTGATGTTTTTTGTATACTTCTAAAAACTTTTCTTTTAAAGAAGAGTTTGCAATATAAACACTACTCATAGAAACTCCAGCAAGGTTAAATGATTTTCCTACACCAATAGCAGTGATTGAAATATCTTTTGCTTTTTTACTAAGTGAAGAAAATGAGATATGTTTATTTGGAGCATAAACCAAATCAGAGTGAATCTCATCACTAAATACTACAATATTATTTTCTATACAAATATCTAAAAGTTCAGCAAGTTCCTCTTGAGTCCACACTCGTCCTACTGGGTTATGAGGAGAACACAAAAGAAGAAGTTTTGTCTTTTCATTTATCTTAGATTTTAAATCTTCTAGGTCGAAGCCATATTTTCCATTCTCTTTTAATACTAACTTATTCTCTAATAATTCTCTATTATGTCTTTGTACACTTTGAAAAAATGGTGGGTACACAGGCGTTTGTACGATGATATTATCACCTTCATTTGTATACGCTTCTATAGCTACGTTTATACTTGCAACTACAGAGTGAGAGTAGATGAGATTTTCTACTTCCATCTCAACACAGTGAGTTTTTTTCATCCAATCTACTTGTGCTTGAAAAGCAGAAGTTGGAACCTCTTCATATCCTAAAATAGGATGTTCTAGTCTTTTTTTGATATCCTCAAAGACAAAAGAGGGTGTATCGATATCCATATCAGCAACCCAAATAGGCAAGATATCTTCTGTACCAAAGAGTCTTTTTCGTGCAGTATATTTTTCTGCATTTGTATTTTCCCTTGGGCTTGATGTGGAAAAGTCGTACATTATTTTTTTCTCCAAACACTTGCTTCTGCAATAGTGTGTTGGTATTTTCTTTTTGTTTCTTTGATAACAAACTCTACATCTTGTGTGTGTACTAATTCAAATCTATCACCTAAAATATCTTTTAAAGTATCTAGTGTATGAACATCATTTCCATTTTCATCTTTGTATCCACCTAACCAAAACTCTTTTTTCGTTGAGCTTTCTTGCCAAGTATATGGAGAAGTAAGTATCAAAATACCATCATCATTTAATCTTTGATCAACTGTATCTAAAAATAGTCTAGGCTGATATAATCTATCAATAAGATTTGTAGCAAGAATCATATCGTATGAGTTAAAATTTGGTTTTAAATTACAAGCATCACCTTGCCAAAATGCAACTTTATCTTTTAGGTTTTCATATCCTAACTCTTCTATTGTTACTTTTTTATTTGTGAAGAGTTCTGCTTCGTCTGGGCTTTGGAATGTCACAGCTCCGTTTTCTTGAAGTTTTGTACCAACTTGTACAAATCTTACAGAGAAATCTATCCCTTCAACGTTATCAAATGTTTTTGCTAATTCAAATGTAGCACGTCCTGTTGCACATCCTAAGTCTAATGCTTTTGTTGTATTTACAGTGTATTTTGATGCAATATCTGCACACGCTTTTGCAAAGTTTTCTACACCAAAATGTGTGTCACCATATTGAAACTCACAGTACTGTGCAACTAATGCATCACTTTCATATATATCCATATCTTTCTTATCCTTGTTTTTACTAATTACATATCTAAATCCAGCATGCTGAAAAAAGTGTCTTCTAAATGCATATCGTGAATCATTCATAATCAGGTTTCCACTACTTGCCCATGATGAACCATTGATAAGCGCATGTTTGTCATCGAATGTTGGTGTTGAGAAGTCATCATACGCAATATGTGGTTCAAACCCATCAAATCCAAATATTGCAGTTCTACTCCATTGCCAAGCGTTTCCAACTACATCATATATTCCATTAAAAGAGTGTTTGTTGATATCACACGAACTAAATGTTTGTAAGTTTTGATTTGCTGCATCTAAAGGAAGTTCTAAAACATCTTTTAAACCTGCATATTTACATATCGCTTTGTATTCAACTTCACTTGGAAGTGTATATACTACATTTTCTTTTTGTGTTTTGTAGTTACAAAAAGCTTCTGATTCTAAAGCATTTACATCTACTGGAAAATTCCATGGCATATCAATCACTTTTGTTAAAGCTCTATATTTATACTCACCATTTTCCTCTACCCAAAAAGTAGGGTACTTGGCATTTGTAATCTCTAAAAACAGTTGTCCCTCTTCACTCCAGTAGCTTTTCTCTTCATAACCACCAGCTTCAACAAACTCCAAAAACTCTCTATTTGATACGAGATATTTTGAAGTTTTGAATTCTCGTACTTCATCTTCATAATTTCCATATTCATTATCCCAAGCATACATATTGTGTGTCTCTTTGTCCACACCTAGTTTGATATTTGTTTGAGGAATTGTAATCATCTCATTTTGTATAATCTCATCCGAACCAGATTCAACTGTAAAATAAGCATCATCTTTGATGAACTCTAAAGGCATCTGTCTGTGTAATACTAATGATGTTTCTACATGAATTCGTTCATGTTCAATACCCATCAAAATAATCCACATAGGAGTATCTTCTTTTATAGGTAAAGATAAGGGAATAGTATCGATAAGATTGTCTACTAAAGCTCGTACTTGATCTCTATATTCTCTTACATCTTGTACTTTTGGCCAAGCATAATTTTGAGAGTCTGTATCATCCCAAGTCATCTCATCTACACCAATAGCAAAGATTGATTCAAAGTTTGGGTTGATTCTATTTTCTATGATTTTCATCATAATAAGTTTATTGATAAAAAAAGTTGCTGTGTGTCCAAAGTAAAAAATCATTGGGTGTCTTGTGATTTCTGATTGTTTGTAGAAAACATCATCATCTTTTAACACTTCAAATACTTTTTCAAAAATATCAAAAGTATTGTGAAAATACTCTTTTATCTCTTTTCTTTTTAACGCTACATCATCTCCATCTAACGTAATGGGATATAAACTTTTTTTTGTCGAACTCATTGTATATTATTCCTTTATATTTATATTGCAATGTCTAATAACCATATTATAATGGATATCGTAAATATTGATAAAATTGTTTGTATTGAGATAATTGAAGATATCAGTTTCAAATCACCTCCTAGCTCTCTAGCTAGAACATAAGCAGAAGATGCTGTTGGCATCGATGCAAATAAAATCAATAATACCATTTTGTCACTTTCCAATCCAAATACTCCACCAATTAGAAATATTATTAAAGGTAAAACTAAAAGTTTAGCAACAGAAGAGACAATCATTGCCATTTTTGTGTCTTTTATTTCAGATAAGTGAAGTCCAACACCAACAGATAAAAGTCCAAGTGGTAATGCAGCTGAGCTCATAATTGAAAGGGTATTTCTAATCACATCAGGAAAAGTAAATCCTAATAGATTAACCGTACCACCAAAAATACAAGATAATATAAGAGGATTTTTTAAAATTGATTTGGCAAAAGATATAACTGTGATTTTATTCTTGGGAACATATACTGAAAATACAGAGATACAAAAAACATTTACAACTGGTATAATAAATGTTATCAGTAACATAGCAAGAACAAAGCCTTCCGTACTTAGAAGCGCATCAATTAATGCTAAAAAAACATACGTATTAAATCGTATTGCACCTTGATAAATAGAAGTGAATGCACTTTTTTCAAACTTTAATTTTTGATTGATAATGATTAAAATCACTGAAATAACTATCAATGATATAAAAGTAACAACAATAAAATCAAAGCTAGTGATGTTTCTAATATCGGCAGTTAATAGTTTATTTATCAGTAAAGCTGGAAATAAAACAAAATAATTAAATCTGTCAAGATGTTTCCAAAAACTTTCATCGGGAAATTTGATTGTTTTAAAAAAATATCCCAATAAAATCAAAAGAAATATTGGGATAAGCGTGTTTATGATTAGCATGTTTGTTTACAGTCCTAATTTTTATATTATAAAAAATCATACCATAATCGAATTAAATTAATACAATGTGAAAATTAATTTTTTGAAAAAGTATTTCTCAATCCTCTGATTAATTCATCTCGTTCTTGTTTTGACAGTTTAGCATCTGGATGAATCAAAGTATATTGTAACACTGGCATCTCATTAGCTTCTAGTTCCTCTACTGCTTCATGTAGCTTTTTAGCAGATACATTTTCAGATACATTAAAATGTTTTCTTCCATCTTTTACATCATAGTATGCCAACCAAGACATTGGTGCAATACTTGTGTACCATCTCCATTTTGTGTTATTTGAGTGACAGTCTGCACATGACTTATTAAATAACTCTTGTGTTCTTGGAGAATCCCAAGCAATCGCTTTGGCAGGAGGGTTAGTGTGGTCTTTTCCATAAGGGATAAATTGTATCCCTACTAAAACTACTACAAGTATTACTAAATTTTTTACGTTAAACATTTGCGTCCTTTTTGTTTTTTGACATCATAAAGAAAAAATATGAATAGAATATGAATATGATTAAAGATGAATTGAGTTTCATTAAGATATTATATTCAAAATTATTATTAAGAAAATGCGAGATATAAATTATGATTGAAAAAAAAGGTTCTATGTTAACAGTAAGAGAAGATATTAAAGTCTTCGATTGTACTATCAGAGATGGTGGATTGGTAAATGATTTTCATTTTACAGATGAGTTTGTAAAAGAGCACTACAATGCATGTGTTGCAGCTGGTGTTGACTATATGGAAATTGGAAAAAACAATTCACCAACACTACAAAGCCCTGAAGAGTTTGGAAAATGGAACTTTTGTAAAGAGGAAGATATCAGAAGTATTGTTGGTAACAACGACACAAATATGAAAATTGCGGTTATGTCTGATATTGGAAGAACTGTAGCATCTGAGCTTTTACCAAAAAGTGAAAGTGTAGTTGATATGATTCGAATCGCTACATATATTCACCAAATCCCAGCTGCTATTGAGCTTATCAATGAAGCACACGCAAAAGGGTATGAAACAACTGTAAACATTATGGCTATCTCAAAATCATTTGATAGTGAACTTGATGAAGTTTTAGAAGCAGTAAGCAAAACTCCTGTTGATGTTATCTACATTGCTGATAGTTTTGGTTCTTTTTACCCAGAGCAAATCAATAGACTTACAGAAAAATATTTAAAAGTAGCAGAAGCAAATGGAAAACAAATCGGAATCCATGCACACAACAATCTTCAATTAGCGTATGCAAATACAATTGAAGCGATGACTTATGGTGCTAGTTTTCTTGATGTTACAATTTCTGGATTAGGAAGAGGTGCTGGAAACTGTCCACTTGAACTATTAATTGGATTTTTGAAAAATCCAAAATATAAAATGATGCCAGTATTAAAGTTTATTGAAGAGTATATCGTACCTTTAGAGAAAGAACTTGACTGGGGATACAGTATTCCATATATGTTAACAGGTCAATTAAATGAACATCCTAGAACTGCTATGAAAGCAAGAGAGGAAAATGACACAAACTATAGAGACCTTTATAGAAATCTATTAAACGAATAATATCGCAAGCTAGATTAGTCTAGCTTTGCTTTTGTGATATTACTCAAAGCTTCATTTACTTCAAAAATCTTTGCTCTAATTTCAGTATAATCAAATGCACGTAATCTTTGCAAATGTTTTTGAGCATATTTTTCGGCACTCTCTTTACTATCAAATAGATAAATACCTCCAGCTTCTTTTGTTTCTTCATTTTCAGTCCAGATTTTCCAAATAAGCCCATCTTCTGTTTTTATATCATCTGCAAGATCTATAAAAGCATTTGTAAGAGCTTCATGAAATGCTCCATCGTGTGGAAAATCAATTTGTAATATATGTTTCATTTTTGAATTCCTTTTGTGTTTAAAAGATGATTCTAACAAAGGATTTATCAAACGAAGCTATCTAAACATATCTAACTGGAACATAATAGGTTACTTTAAAATATCCATCATCATTTAAAAAATGATTTTTTCTAAACACACTAAATGATGGAAATGTTGTTGTCTCAAAACCACTTTGGGGTAACCAAGAATGATATACCCACTGAATAAGTTGTAAAATATCTCCATATTTTCCTTCAACTTCAAATGCTGCACATAAATATTCATCGAGTTGAAATGATGGTAAATTTGTATTTTTTAGTTTTTTATCATTTTCAACAGTAACACAAGCGATATATTGGCACTCATCTAAAGGTGTTATAATAGGATTGTCATGATAAATTGCAATTTGTTCATAGTTTTCAATATTATTTGTATATACCCATGCCATCATCTTTTGCCAAATACTTGACAACTTTTTACTATATCCTTTATGCCTAATATAATAAAGAGTTTTTGGTTTTGTTTTGATGATTTTAGCTTCTAAATGTTCAAAAGTAGTATCAGTAATATTTGAAGAGCTAATGGCATTCACTATTTTATTTGAGTACTCCTTGTATCCTCCATTTCTCCATATTTTTGGAGTTTGTTCAAACCTATTTTTAAAAGCACGAATAAAAGAGGTTTGGGAGCTATATCCACACATAGAAGCTATCTCTGTTATTGTTGAGTATTTATTAGTTATTAGAAGATTTGATGCTTTTTGAAGACGTATAGATTTAATTGTTTCATAAATATTTGTTCCTATTTGCTCTTTAAAAATACGGTGAAAATGAAATTTGCTCATTCCGTATTCAAAAGCTATTGCATCGATATTTATATCTGTATCTATATTTTTATTAATATAGTTAAGCATATTATTTGCCAATTTACTATGATGAAGACTTGTTTCTTTTCTATGCATCGTATATCCTTTTGATTTGATATTATATCACAAAAAGTAAGTTTAAATAGCAAAAATAGATAACTATAGAAGCACAAAATGTGCAGAATTATTTTTATTGAATCGCTAATATACTACAAATAAAAAAGGAACAATGATGAAACGATCGTTTATAAGAGAGATATTAGAGCATACAACAAATAAAACAATATCATTTGCGGGTGGATTACCAGATGAATCACTGTTTCCAAATGAAAAAATAGCACAAAGTGCTGCAAGAGTTTTAAAAAATAAAAATGCACTCCAATACACAAAATCAACAGGAATAGATAGTTTAAAAGAAAAAATAGCTGCTATGTACACAAATGAGGGTTTTGAAACTACACCAAATAATATTATGATAACCTCAGGTTCACAACAAGCCCTAGATATAATCGCACGATACAATTCAAAAAAAGATATCACAGTAGAAGCTCCATCATATTTAGGAGCTATGAATATATTTAACCTAAATCAACTTAACCAAAAAGCTGTACTACTAGAAGATGATGGTATCTGTATAGAAAAGTTTGAAGAGAGCTTTAATCAAACAAAATTTAGCTACATCATACCGGATTTTCAAAACCCAACAGGAAAATCATATAGTCAAACAAAACGAGACCAAATTGTACAAATCGTTCAAAAATATGATGGAATTTTAATAGAAGATGCTCCATATAGTGAGCTTTATTATGAAACAAAAAATAAGATGATAAGTAAAGAGTTGCCAAACAATAGCTTTCATCTTGGAACTTTTTCTAAAACATTAGCACCAAGTTTGAGAATAGGGTGGATACGAGCAGATGAATCACTTCTCAATCCTTTGATTCCATACAAAGAAGCTATGGATTTACATACAAATGGTTTATCTCAATATATATTAAATGACTATCTAAATAATATTGATGATTTTTATACCCATTTAGATTCATTAAGAGCATCATACAAAAATAAAATGCTTTTATTTAAAAAATACCTTGATATCTATCTGCCTCAATTTGAATATGTAGAACCTAAAGGTGGAATGTTTATCTATGGAAAACTACCAAATTTAAACACAGCCTTACTAGTGCAAGAGTGTTTGAAAAATGATGTTGTATTTGTACCAGGAATTGAATTTTATAATGATGCTAGTATAACAG
>JBATTX010000132.1:0-1628 GCA_049670825.1 Arcobacteraceae bacterium
TTCTTTGATAAAGCAATTGAAGGTTTAGTATTATTCGCATTTAACTCTGGTGAGGTTTGTACTTGTCCATCAAGAGCACTTATTCAAGAATCAATTTATGAACCATTTATGAAAAGATGTTTAGAGAGAATTGAAGCAATTTCTCAAGAAAATCCTCTTGACCCTAATAATAAAATGGGTGCACAATGTTCTCTTAACCAAAAAGAGAAAATTTTAGAGTACATCCAAATTGGTAAAGATGAAGGTGCTGAATGTCTAATTGGTGGTGAAGCGTATGAAAATGCAACTTATCCAAACGGTTTCTACATTAAACCTACAATCTTTAAAGGTCATAACAAAATGAGAATCTTCCAAGAAGAGATCTTTGGACCAGTTCTTGCTGTTACTACATTTAAAACTGAAGAGGAAGCTTTAGAGATTGCAAATGATACAATTTATGGTTTAGGTTCAGGTATCTGGTCAAGAGATGCTCACCAATTACATAAATTCTCAAGAGGAATTGAAGCTGGTAGAGTATGGGTTAACTGTTATCATATGTACCCATCACATGCATCATTTGGTGGATACAAAAAATCAGGAATAGGAAGAGAAACTCACATGATGATGTTAAACTCTTACAGACACACAAAAAATATTTTAACTTCTTACAGTAAAAATGCAATGGGATTCTTTTAATAGATATCTTATAAAAATAGATTAAAAGGTATAGAATTTATTTCTATACCTTTTTTGCGTACATACTCAATAAAAGGATGAATTATGAGCACTGAAAGATTAGCTGTAACTCCTGCTGCTGCAGAGGTGATAGAGAGATTAAAAAAAGAAAACGGAGAATTGGTCTTTAATCAAAGTGGCGGTTGCTGTGATGGTACTGCACCTATGTGTTATGCCAAAGGTGATTTTTATGTTCCTTCTCGAAATGTCAAACTAGGTGAGATATGTGGCTGTGAATTTTTTATCGATAAAGATCAATTTGAATATTTCAAACATTCCCATATTACTGTTGATGTGAAAGAGGAAAAAGGGGCATTTGGAAATTCATTTTCTTTGGAGATTGATTTAGGGTATCAGTTTATAACAAAATCTAGAATTTTTACCGATGATGAGTATCGAAACTTAGAAGAGATAAACTAATTAATTAGTTTTCTTTCTATGTTCCTCTCCCCAATGGTAGAGTTGTTTTAAAATAGGTTTAAGTGTTTTTCCATACTCGGTTAAAGAGTATTCAACTTTTGGTGGAACTACAGGAAACACTTCTCTATGTACAATATCTGCATCTTCTAGTTCTCTTAGTTTTTGTATTAACATTTTTTGTGTAATACCATAAATTGATTTTTGCAATTCATTAAATCTTTTTTTCTCTGAGCGTAAATACCATAAAATAAGAATCTTCCATTTTCCATCAATAGCTTCCATTGCTATTTCTATATTACATTTTATTCTCTCTTTTTTATCATCTAAACTCATATTCTATCCTATAGTATCTTTTTAGTTAGTACATATACTTTTCGTATGTTCTTGACATTATAGCTAGTTTAGTATAAGATTTGTATATAAAATATTTAGGAGTACAATATGATAAATAAAGCATACGTAGTAGATAAAACAGAAGATGGAAAATTTAACTC
>JBATTX010000133.1:0-6972 GCA_049670825.1 Arcobacteraceae bacterium
CTACTAGGACAATAATTAGTCTAGTTACGAGCTTTCCGTTTTGTAAAAGCTCCACCGCTTATAACTTTAAAAAGTTCCCACTAATAAAAAAAGGGGTAGAGAAAAATCTCTACCCCTTTTAACTTCCCTTTACATGATAAGTAATCAGCTCATCAAAGGTTAGCTCGTGTTACTGAAATAATTATAACAAATATAGTATTTTTTGTCAATTATTAAGATAATCAGTTTTTTAATAAGTTACTAAAGCACTTTTGCTATACTTTTTTATACGATTTAACAAAAAAGGATTTATATGTCATCAGGTGAAATTTCAGCTATAGTAGTTACTGGCGTTATAATGATGGGATTAGCATTTATATCTTTCAAAATAGGTAGAAAAATAGCTGATAAAAAGTAGTAAAAGAGAGATTCTCCTTTACTTATCTACTGAAGTTTACACACTTGTCAGTTCGTATGTTTTCTTGAGTTTGTTTATTAATATAATAATTACCTTCTAAATTCCATTGTTTGTCGTTTATGGTAAAAATTGAGCTAAATACTAAAAAACCAGAAGTACAAGATAATGAAGATCCATTTTTAAATAAAGCTATACTTTCATCTGATTTGTTTTTTTGCGTGATAGGCATTCCAAATAAAGTGTATAAAAACATTAGACCGGTGATGATAATTATCAAATAGCTTTTTTTCTTACTACCTTTTTCTAAATATATTGCTATTACAAAAAAGACTAATGTTAGTAGGATTTCACCATAATTTATAAACTCAAACATCACTTAACTCCTTTACGCAAATATCTAAAGCTTTAACATTTGAAGAGGCTAATAAAGTGAATATAAACCCTAAAACTACAATGATGTATTGTCCTGTATAAACTGCTGTAATAATTATACCTACACCTACAAGTAAAAAAAGAAAGTTAGCAGCGATTGATATTTTATAAAACAATTTATTCTTTTTATCAAGTACAAGTGGGATAGTGAATATTTTACTAGTACCAGAGTATAATAAAATAGCTGGCATTATAAATGCTCCAATAGCTAAAACAATAAAAATAAGTAGATAAAGTGTTCCTGTTTGTGTAGCTTGAAATATCACCATTAAACTACCGAAGATTAATGCAAATGAAAATACCCAATTCATAACTCTTAATATTTTAGTGTCTTTTTTTATAGCTTTTTGTTTCATTTTATAAACCTTTATAAATTTTAATGATTTTATCTTTTTACAATTCTTAGTGTATCGTATCAATACGACAAAATACAAGATGAAAATAGTTAATTTTAAAATAAAAGAGAATTAAAAGAAGAAAAGTGTAAAATCCGAACTATTTATACTCTAAAAGGACTTTTCAATTGAAATATAAAAATATAGACTTAACAGCTGATTCTATAAAAGGTTATAGTGACCTCTCAACTCACATGCATCTTTTAGGTTCAGAGCCTGATAGTTTTATAGCACAACAAAAATTAGCACTACTCAATCACAAAGTGATATTATCAGGTCTTTCCAAACTAAAAGGGCTGAACTCAAAACTTGATAAAACAGTAGTACAAATGAGTAAAAAAATAGAGGATACACTTACAATAAAAAAGACACCATATTTTCAGATATTTTTTGTGCATATTGCTGTATTTGTAGGGTTACTTTTTTTAGTGATGAATCAAAATATGGAAAGCTCATATATAAGTTACATCTTATCATCAGTTGCGATGGGATGTGCAACAGCAGTGTTAAATCTGATGCTTTTACGAGAAAAAAACAAAAATAAATTTAATCGTATTTTCCTATTCTTAGAAGAGGAAGATATTGATAGCTATTTTAAACTTCATAAAGAGTTAGCAACAATCATCGATGAAAACGATGAGGTAGATGAAAAAATAGTAGAAGAGAAACTAAAATCTACTATCTCAAACTATATAGACTAATACTGCATTTTCAAAAAAAGACTAGCTCTCTTTTTGAAAAATGAGGTTTTTCAAACTTCGACTCTCATCTAAACTTTTGAACTCTTCAAGATTTTCTAGTCTTTTTACAAAGGTAAAGTTTGGTGCAAATTCTTGAAAAATATCGATGATAAAACTTTCATCTAAATCTGGACTATTTAAACAAGCCATTACCACTGAGCCTTTTTGAGTAAATGTATCAAGTCGTTTGATGATTTTATTGTAATCTTTTGTAGCCTCGAAACTTCCTTTTTGAAAAGTAGGGGGATCGATGATGATGATATCAAATGGACCATCTCTTTTGATTTTTGAAAACGATTTTAAGATATTGTGCGGATAAAACTACACTCTTGATGTATCAAGATTATTGATGTGATGATTTTCTCTTCCCGTACTTAAAGCACCTTTTGCCATGTCGATGTTTGTTACTAAACTAGCTCCTCCTTTTATAGCTGCCAAACTAAAAGCACAAGTGTATGCAAAAAGATTTAACACATTTTTATCTTTTGCAATACTTTGTATGAAGGCTCGTCCATTTTTCATATCTGGAAAATATCCGCTGTTGAGATTTGATCGAAGATTGAGTTTTATTTTGAGTTCGTTTTCAACTACAAAGATGTCGTTTGATAACTCACCTACCAAAACTTCTGTTGGAGCTTGAGCTATATATCTTTTTTGCAAAACCAAAGTGTTGTGTCGTGAAGTAGTTAAAAAGTTTTTTAACATCGCAATAAGTTCTATCTCATCTTGCTCTTCAATAGGAAAATAAAAAGCAACACTCAAAATCGTATCAATAGAATCGATTGTTAAAAATCTCCATTGCTCTCCATAGAGTGCACCTCGACCGTGAAATAATCTTTTGAACTCATCTGTAAGTGTTAGTGAGTTTTGTTCTAATAGTTTTTGTAAATCTTCTGTTTTCATAGTTCTCTTTATTTGTTATTTCTCTTTATGAGTAAGGGTCATCTCATAAACCCATTTTTGTAAATCTTTCATATCATCGTAGATTTTAAAAAGTTTGTCAAGTAACTCTATGCTGTAAAAGGTATCATCAATATCATATTCATTATAAGCAAATAGAGAATCAAATTTCGTAAGATATAAATAACTTTCATCCCCTTCAAAATCTTTAGGTACTTTTTTGTATTTTGGTTGTGTAGAATTGTAACCTTTAGCTTTTAAGTCTTCTAAAATTAGGTGTAAAGTTTCTCTGTTATTTTCATTTTTAATATAGTTTCGATAAGTCTTTAGTAAAGGTGCTTTAAAGCCTCGAATACCAGCAGCGACAAAATAGCTCTGTTTAGTATAGTGCATATAAAAACTACTACTTTGCATACGATGTCCTAAACCTTGCCAAAAGAGTAAACCAATTTTATCTTTCATAGGGGTTTTATCTTTACTAAATCGAGTATCTCTATATATTTTAAAAAGTGACCCAGATACTTTAGGAAGTGCTTTTATTGTTGGTACTAAAATTTGTAAAGTATCTCCCATATCTTCGATAAAAGCTTTGTTTGGAGCTAAAATATGTTGTTCCCAAATATGTCTGTTATCTTCAAACCATACTTTCGAGTTATTTTTTTCTAACTCTTTTAAAAATGCTATTCCCTCTTTTTTAAATCCATTAAATAACATAATTAAATTAACAAATTTCCTGTACTCTACCAACTTCTCCAGTTGTAAGTCGCACCTTAATACCATGTGGATGAGTAGCAGAATTAGTGAGTAAGTCTTTTACTATACCTTGCGTTAGTTTACCACTTCTTTGGTCTTGTTTGAGAACAATGTTCACTTTTAACCCTGCTTTTATATTGCTACGATTTTTCCCATTCATCTTTGAATTCCTCATATTTTTCATGTATTATATCAAAAATAATAATAATTCGATATACTAATTTTGCAAATTGTAATGGAGAATATATGGATTACGGTCAGATATTTATGTATGGTTGGGGTTTAAATATTCTAATGTTTTTGGTAAATTTAATCATAGCATTGAATGTTTTAAAATCGACAGATATAACAACAATGACTAAAGAACATCAGGTTTTAGCTGAGTTAAAAGTAGAAATTGACAAGTATTATCCTAACAGAGGATATGAAACTTTAGTTAGCTATTTTATTCCATTTGTTGCTTTTTATAGAGTAGTTTGGAGACTTATTGAGATGATGATGTTTTTTAGTAAAAACACTAATACAAAAATGTTTGATTATATGGTGTATAGGTATGAAAAAGAGATATCTATGGCTAAACATAATTCAAATTCTTGAAAAAAAATTTTAAATAAGGGTTATCATGAGTTTAATTGAAAAAATCAAAGCGAAAGCAAAAGTAGAACTAAGAACGATCGTACTTCCAGAATCAGAAGATGAGAGAGTACTAAAAGCGACTCAACAAGTACTTGAAGAGAAAACAGCACATATTATTTTAATAGGTGATGAAGAGACTATTACAGCAAATGCAAAAGCATGTGGTGCAAACATAGAAGGTGCAAGAATCGTTAACCCTAAAACTTTTGACAATATTGATGCATATGTTGAAGAGTTAGTAATGTTACGAGCAAAAAAATGTTTAACAAGACATGAAGCTACAGAAATTATGTTAAATGAACCAAGATTTTTTGGTTGTATGATGGTAAGACTAGGTGATGATGATGGTTTAGTTGCAGGTTCAAATTCTCCAACAGCTGATGTATTAAAAGCAGCTATTCAAGTTATCAAAACAGCTCCAGGGATCAAAACAGTTTCTTCAACATTTGTAATGGAAACAGCTGATGGGAAATTTGGAGATGATGGTCTTATTTTATTTGCAGATTGTGCAGTAAATCCAGAACCAAATGCAGAACAATTAGCTGATATTGCAAGTGCAACTGCAGCAACTGCTCAATCAGTAGTAGGGCTTGAACCAAGAGTTGCAATGTTATCATTCTCAACAAAAGGAAGTGCAAAACACCCATTAGTAGAAAAAGTTCAAGATGCAGTTGAAATTTTAAAAGAGCGAAAAGTTACATTTTCATTTGATGGTGAGATGCAAGCAGATGCTGCAATTATTGAAGCAATTGGAGCATCAAAAGCACCAGGTTCTGAAGTAGCTGGAAAAGCAAATGTTTTAGTATTCCCTGATTTACAATCTGGAAATATTGGATACAAACTGGTACAAAGATTTGCAGGAGCTGCTGCTCATGGACCAATCATTCAAGGGTTAAACAAACCTGTAAATGATTTATCAAGAGGTTGTTCAGTAGAAGATATCTCTAACCTAGTTGCAATAACAGCAACACAAAAATAATATAGTTAAATAAAAGGAAATCTAAATATATGACAATTTTAGTATTAAATAGTGGAAGTTCATCTATCAAATATAAATTATTTGACAAAGATACTATGGAGGAACTGTATAGTGGTATTGCTGAAGAGGTAAAATCACATACAGAAGCTATCAATAAAATTTTAAATGATTTAAAAAGTGATGGTATTATTCCTAGTGCTGATGATATTTTTTGTGTAGGACATAGAGTTGTACACGGTGGAGAAATATTTACAAAAGCAACATTAGTAGACGAAGATGTAATTAACAAAGTAGATGAACTTTCAGCTTTAGCACCACTACATAATCCTGCTCACATTGCAGGAATAAGAGCGGTTCAAGAAGTTCTAGGAGATACTAAACAAGTTATCGTTTGTGATACAGCATTTCACCAAACAATGCCTGCAAAAGCAAGTATGTATCCAATTCCTCATAAATATTATGAAGAGTATGCTATTAAAAAATATGGTTTTCATGGTACTTCTCATGAGTATGTTTCAAAAAAAGCTGCAGAGCAACTTGGGCTTGAGCACAGTAAATCTAATTTTATTACTATGCATTTAGGAAATGGGGCGAGTGTATGTTGTATTAAAAATGGTACAAGTCAAGATACAACTATGGGATTTACTCCTTTAGAAGGTCTAATGATGGGTACAAGATGTGGTGATATTGATCCTACAGTTGTGACATTTTTACAAGAGAAAGAAAACTTAACACCAAATGAAGTAAATACATTGTTAAATAAAGAGAGTGGATTTAAAGGTATTACAGGAACGAGTGATTTAAGAGAAGTGTTTGCAATGGCTGAATCTGGAAATGAAGATGCAGAACATGCAATTGAACTTTTTACACATAGAATTATCAAATATGTTGGAGCATATATGATGACTTTAGGTCATGTAGATGCTATTGTATTTACAGGTGGAATCGGTGAAAATGCACAAAAAATTAGAGATATTATTACTGCTAAAACAGATAAATTTAATTTAAAAAGTTTAGTGATTCAGACTAACGAAGAGTTAGCTATTGCTGAACAATCAAAAGCTCTCCTTGTTTAGATTAGGTTCAAACTCACAAACAAGAGCTTTAATCCTTTCTTCTCATGGATTAAAGTTCATTCAACAAGGTGGTGATTTCGATGAAGATCAAATCACTACAAAAAATCCTGTAGAATTTGTAGATATCGCAACAACTGGAAAATTTGATGAGTTATATGCAAAATATGGTTGTGAAGATATGCCTCTACTTGTTGCAGATACAGTTGTAACTTCAGATGGTCAACTTTTACGAAAAGCAAAAGATAAAGATGATGCAAGACGAATGTTAGAACTTCAAAGTGATAATGAAGTGACAATTATCACTTGTATGATTTTTAAATCAAAAGATACATATATCAAAGATATCTCACGAACAACATATCACTTCAAAAAATTTGATAAAGATGATTTAGATAATTATATAAATAGTGGTGAATGTATGGGAAAAGCTGGGGCTATTATGGTGGAAGGTTTTTGTAAACCATACATTAAAAGTGTAGATGGATATGAATCAACAGCCATGGGACTTTGTGTGGAGAAACTTTTAGCGTATTTGAAATAATCTTCACACAAAAGTAAAGGACTCTTGAGTATGACTAAATCATATCAAAATATAATCATTACAATACTATTTACTGTGCTTGCTTATTTTCTTGCTTTGCAATTTTTTACAGATATTCAGTCA
>JBATTX010000134.1:0-2399 GCA_049670825.1 Arcobacteraceae bacterium
TTTGAAGAATTAAAAAAACAAATTGAAGATGACATACATGTTACATTGTCTTGGTTTGAGGAGAAAAAATGAAAAACGTAATAGCGTTTATTGAATCTAAAGATATCTCAAAATTAGATATTTATACGCAGTTAAAATGTAATATAGACGAAGTAAAAATATTACAATATCTTACAAAACAATATATTGTTGCTGTTGATAATATGTTGGTAATTGATATATTATCGGAATTTTACGATTTAAAAACATACGAGCATTTAGATAAAATTTATATAATAAAAAATCTTTTAGAACTTGGATGGATTGTACAAAGCCATTTTTCAGCTACTAAAATTAGTGAACTTTCCCAATTGGAGCTTATAAATACACCAGTGAGTTTAAGTAGCTCCTTTCTAAAACTTTTAGAGGTAGGTTCTTTGGAGTTGATACTTCCTGAAATAACAGAATATAGTGACCATCTGGAATATTTACAAGATCAATTTTTTAAAATTGATTTAGCACAACAATTAAATATTGTAAAACATAATTTTGATGAAAATTCACCAAATGCAAATCGCTTAAGAAGTAAACTTTCACTTTTAGAAAGTAGAATTAAAGAGAGAGTTGAAACAACTAAAAATACTATCATGCTTGAGGAGTTTTTTAAAGATCACTCTTTAAATGAGCAAGAGCAAATGATATTTCTAGCGCTTTTAAAAGAGGAATATGCAGGTGGTGACGAATCTATTCGTGATATGAATTCACTTATTGCTTTAGTATCAAGTGATGATTATGAAAAAATTAAATATAGAAGTTTACTTGAAGAGAGTGGCAATCTTATTTCAAATAATTTAATTGACTATGATGAGATGCTTACACCTTTTGGTGGTATTAATAGAAATTTTTATATTCCTGAGCAAATATTATATAAAATTTCACATCCTATAAAAAAACAAACAAGACAAAATAAGATAAAACTTGACATGCTTATTGAAGATCAAGAGATGTTTGAATTAATAGAACCAAAAAAATCTTTAGAAGATGTTGTTTTAAACGATAAAACAAAAGCTACGTTAGAACTCCTTTTGCAACAAGTAGATAAAAAAGTAGTAGAAAGACTCAAAAAATGGGGTATAAAAGATAAGAAAAAAGGGATTGATGCTCGTATTATTTTTTATGGAGCAGCTGGAACTGGAAAAACTATTACAGCTCTAGCTTTGGCTAAGTCACTTAAAAAACAAGTACTAAGTTTTGATTGTAGTAAAATACTTTCTATGTATGTTGGTGAGAGTGAAAAAAATGTTCGAAAAATTTTTGATGACTATAAAGAGTTATCTATCAAAACAAAATCACAGCCAATTCTTCTTTTAAATGAAGCAGATCAATTTTTAAGTAACCGTGTAAGTGGTCAAATTAGTGGTAGTGATAAGATGCATAATCAGATGCAAAATATTTTTTTAGAGCAAATTGAAAATTTTGATGGTATTTTAATAGCTACAACAAATCTTTTAGATAGTATCGATAAAGCATTCTCTCGAAGATTTAATTATAAAATAGAATTTTTAAAACCAGATGAAAATCAGCGTAAAATATTATGGCAGAAACTTATTCCTGAGACATTACCTTTAGAGAAAGATTTTGATATAGATAGACTATCTAAAGCAAAACTCACAGGGGGTCAAATAGAATTAATCATTAAAAATACAGCCTATAAATTAGCTATTTTAGATGATCCTATATTTACAATAAATGATTTTGTTGAGGAGATTTCTAAAGAGGAAAAATCTATGTTTGACAAAGATAAAACAGTTGGATTTCGTTCTTAGTAGAATAGATTTAGCTTTTTTAAAGCCAAAAAAATAGCCAAACAGAAAACTGTTTGGCTAAGAAGAAAAATTACAGTCCTGTAACGTTTTCTGCTTGAGGTCCTTTTTGACCTTCACCGATTTCAAAAGTTACTTTTTGACCTTCGTTTAAAGAAGCTCTATCATAACCTGTTTTGTTGATTTGTCTGAAGTGTACGAATACATCTTTTCCACCATCTTCTTGTTCGATAAAACCAAAACCTTTTTCGCTGTTAAACCATTTTACTGTTCCGTTAATTAAATCTGCCATGCAAATTCCTTTGTGTTTGAATACACCTTATTTCTAAGGTGGTTGAAAATCTAATATAAAGTTGTCTTCTATTTGGAGTATCTAATAACGTTCAGTAATACAGATAAAACAAACTATAAGATGTAACTACAATCATCTTTCGTTAGTATCAGTATAGCTAAATTTTTCTTGATTTATACTATTTAAGATATTAAATTAGTTTTTTTTAAAGGATTTGGTATAAGTTAGGGTTTTTTGGTAATTTTATGTAACGTAATGTTACATAAAATAATTGTAATGTGTCAAAAAGTTTCTTTTAGTATCGA